>CANRVI010000001.1 GCA_947643245.1 uncultured Clostridia bacterium
CGTATAAAATTTCCCCAGTCTCACAGTTTGCTGTTCCTGGTGTTGCGATACCAATATTTTGAATATCTTCCATTGTAAGGTTGGCCTCTGCTGCCACCTGCCGGCACAATGCAGCGATGTCAGCGGTGATTTCGTCCGCGCTGCGGCTTGCATTGGTAGGGGTGGAGGCTTTTTTCACAATATTGTAGTTTTCATCTACGATACCTGCGGCAATATTGGTGCCGCCAAGATCAATTCCAATGTTATACATAATAAAGTATGCGTTCCTTTCCTTGGATATCCATATTATAAAGAGACGCCTTTCTTTTGTCAAGAAGGCTAATGCCATTTTGGCACTCAATGGGTGATTTAACAAAAAGTTCACATTATATATCCACATTCTTATTGACTTTCCCAGCATAACATGGTAAATTTAAAACAAGATTTAGCACTCTTTGATCAACAGTGCTAAAAGAGAGGAGAAGCTGACGTGAAACCGGAAGATGCCTTCCTGAGCGAAAGAAAAAAATCGATTCTGAAAGCCATTGTAGACGCCCATATTGAAAACGGCGAACCGGTAGGCAGCAAATATCTTACCCAAGGCGGCAGATTTTCTTATTCTTCCGCTACCATCCGCAATGAGATGGCGGAACTGGAAAATATGGGGTATCTAGAACAGCCTCATACATCTGCGGGTCGGGTTCCCAGTGAAGCGGGATATCGATTTTATGTAGATACGCTGGTGGAACGGTATCGGATGACCACGGAGGAAATTGAAAGTCTTCAGGCAACGCTGCGGGCTAAACAGGCGCAGCTGGATGGGATATTGGACGCAGCCATGCATCTAGCATCCAGCATGACCAACTATACGGCGCTTGCTGTGCGGCCTAGAGTTTCGTCCATGACGGTACAGAAATATGAGCTGGTCTGTATAGACGGCCGAAGTATCGTGCTGGTTATGGTGACGGCAGGAGGGGCGGTGCGTACCCAGAATATCGTGTGTCAGCAGCCGGTCCCAGAAGAAGCTGTAAAAAAACTGGCCAATCTTATGAATATCCGCCTTACAGGGATTACGGGGGATCAGATGACGCTGCCGCTGCTTATGGAGATTGAAGCTGCAATGGGAGAATTTGCTTTCCTCGCGGCGCCTGTGGTGCGGTGCGTATGTCAGACGATCAGCGTTGTTTCCGGCGGAGAAGTAAAGGTAGACGGGGTCAACCGACTCCTTTCTTACCCGGAGTTTTACGATATCGGGAAGTTGCGGGAAATGCTGGAGGCGCTGGAGCGCAAAGAAGACCTCTTGCAACTGGTGTCCGGAGAACAGGCGCCCATGATGCTGGCAGGCCAGCAGGAGAGCGGCGTGCAGATATATATTGGAAGCGAAAATCCAGTAGTTACGTTGGATAACTCCACACTGGTTTTCAAACCGGTGCTAAAAGATGGAAAAACAGTAGGAGCCCTTGGCGTGATCGGTCCGAAGCGGATGAATTACAGGCGTGTGATTTCCATGATCGACGGGATTGCCGACGGGATCCGTGAAGTGATAGACAACGACGCTCCGTCGGGAGATGGGGAGACAGCAAATTAGAGGGGGTATATAATGGAACAAGAAACAGAGACCTTAGAAGAGATGCAGCCGGAAAAAACGGAAGCGCAGGAAAAGACGCCGGATAAAAAGGAAAAAAAGGCTGTTGATAAAGAGACAAAAAAACTACGCACTGCGGTTGAAAAGTTGGAAAAGGAATTGCAGGAGGCAAAGGATGCCGCTGCAGCGGCAGAGGATAAATACCTGCGTCTGGCAGCGGAGTATGATAACTTCCGCAAGAGAAGCCAAAAGGAGCGGGAAGGAATTTATAACGACGCTGCGGCAGATAGTATTAAGGAACTGCTGCCGATAATCGACAACCTGCAGCGGGCGACGGAATATACAGCTCCGGATAAAGTAGCGGAGGGGCTTGCAATGATTCTTGGCTCCTTGCCGGCGGTATTTGAGAAGATGAAAATCACGCCTTTTGGGGCCCCGGGGGACGCCTTTGATCCCAACATTCACAATGCGGTGATGCATGTGGAGGATGAAGCATATGGAGAAAGCGAGATCGTAGAAGTATTCCAGCAGGGATACAGTATAGGGGATCGAATCGTTCGATATGCTATGGTAAAAGTAGCGAACTAAAGCTGCATAAACAAACAATTTAGTACAATCAAATTTCACTTAAACAGAGTAAACGGAGGAAATGACAATGGCAAAAATTATCGGTATAGATTTAGGAACCACAAACTCTTGTGTGGCGGTATTTGAAGGGGGAGAACCTAGCGTAATTCCAAACCCGGAAGGTGCTCGGACGACACCGTCTGTAGTGGCTTTTTCGAAAACGGGAGAGAGAATGGTGGGCCAGGTAGCAAAGCGCCAGGGTATCACTAACCCAGACAGAACCGTTATGAGTATCAAGCGGGATATGGGTACAAATAAGAAAGTCACTATTGACGATAAGTCCTATACACCTCAGGAAATTTCAGCAATGATTCTGCAGAAGCTGAAGGCAGATGCAGAGGCATATCTGGGCCAGCCGGTTAGCCAGGCGGTTATTACCGTTCCTGCATACTTCTCTGACGCGCAGCGTCAGGCTACAAAAGACGCAGGCAAAATTGCCGGCTTGGAAGTGCTTCGTATTATTAACGAGCCTACAGCGGCAGCGCTTGCTTATGGCGCAGACCAGGATAAGGATCAAAAAGTTATGATCTACGACTTGGGTGGCGGTACCTTTGACGTGTCTGTTTTGGAAATCAGCGATGACGGCGTGTTTGAAGTTCTGGCTACCGCCGGCAACAACAAACTGGGCGGCGACGACTTTGACCAGCGGATTATTGACTGGATCGCCGATACCTTTAAGCAGGAAAACGGTATCGATCTGCGCGAGGACAAAATGGCGTTGCAGAGGCTGAAAGAGGCGGCTGAAAAGGCCAAAATTGAACTGTCCGGCGTGGCAAGCTCCAATATTAATCTGCCTTTTATCACAGCAGACGCCACTGGTCCCAAGCATTTTGACGCAACGCTTACCCGTGCAAAATTTAACGAACTGACTGCCGATTTGGTGCAGAAAACTATTGAGCCTACAAAGCAGGCGCTCTCCGATGCAGGTCTTACTGCTGCCCAAATCGATAAGGTTCTTTTGGTGGGTGGTTCCACTCGTATCCCTGCCGTACAGGACGCGATTAAAAACTATACAGGCAAAGAACCCTTTAAAGGAATCAACCCAGACGAATGTGTTGCCATTGGCGCAGCAATTCAGGGCGGTGTCCTTGGCGGTGATGTGAAGGATCTGCTTTTGCTGGATGTAACGCCCCTGTCTTTGGGTATTGAAACCTTAGGCGGTGTATTCAACCGAATCATTGACCGCAATACTACCATCCCTGTAAAGAAGAGCCAGGTATATTCTACCGCTGCAGATGGTCAGACTTCTGTAGAAATTCACGTGCTCCAAGGTGAGCGGGAAATGGCTGCAGGAAACACCACACTAGGCCGCTTCTCTTTGGATGGAATCGCACCTGCTCCCAGAGGCGTACCGCAAATTGAGGTTACCTTTGATATTGACGCAAACGGTATTGTAAATGTGTCAGCGAAAGATAAAGGCACCGGAAAAGAACAGCATATTACCATTACTTCTTCTACCAACATGTCTCAGGATGAAATTGACAAGGCGGTGAAGGATGCGGAGAAGTTTGCCGAAGAAGACAAGAAGCAGAAGGAAACCATTGAAATTAAAAATCGGGCAGAATCTCTAGTGTTCCAGTGTGAGAAAACATTGGGTGAACTGGGAGATAAAATTGACGCAGGGGAAAAAGCGGAAGTGCAGTCTGCTGTGGATAAACTCCGTACTACAATTTCCGGCGGCGACACAGAAGCAATAAAGGCAGATATGGAAGCCCTTGAAAAATCCTTCTATAAGATCAGCGAAAAATTGTACCAGCAAAGCGGTGCGGGTGCGGATGCAGGAGCCGGCTTTGCAGGAGATCCTGGCGCGGGTGCTGCCGGAGATGGTGGAGACGGCACCTTCTATAGCGCGGATTACGAAGACAAGAGTGATACAAACGAATAAGATTGCATAAAAAGTCAGCCGGGATGCCGGGGCAAAATTTGCCCCGGCTGTTTCCCGCTGATAGAGAAGGGTAGACAGTACATGGCAGAAAAACGTGATTATTATGAAGTGCTGGGGCTTGCTAAGGGAGCGTCTGAGGATGAGATAAAAAAATCTTATCGAAAGCTGGCCAAGCAGTACCACCCGGACATGAACCCCGGCGACAAGGTGGCTGAGGGAAAATTTAAAGAAGTCAACGAAGCATATGATGTTCTTTCAGATCCGGATAAGAAAGCAAAATACGATCAGTATGGACATGCAGCTTTTGATCCTGCGTCCGGCTTTGGCGGAGGCGGCGGAGGATTTGGATTTGACGGCTTTGACATATCGGACATTTTTTCCAGCTTTTTTGGAGGTGGATCTTCCCGCCGCTCCAATGGGCCTGTCCGTGGGGACGATGTGCGTCTACGGGTAACCCTTACCTTTGAAGAGGCGGTTTTTGGATGTAAGAAAGAAGTACAGTATCAGCGGATACAAAAGTGTCCGGACTGCAGCGGCAGCGGCGCCGCTAAGGGAACCAGCGCCAAGCAGTGTCCGGACTGCGGCGGACGCGGGCAGGTGAATGCCCAGCAGCGTACCCCCTTTGGCCTGATGCAGACGACCAAAACCTGTGATCGATGCCGTGGCAGCGGAAAGATTATAGAAACGCCCTGTAAAAACTGCCGTGGCGGCGGATATGTTCGCGCTTCGAAAAAACTAGAGGTATCCATCCCTGCGGGAATCGACGACGGTCAGGGCATCGCTTTGCGGGGAGAGGGAAGCGATGGCAGAAATGGCGGCCCGGCAGGGGATCTCACTATTTCAGTCAACGTGCGCCCCCATGCTTTTTTTGAGCGGGATGGCTATGATATATACTGTGATGTTCCCGTCACCTTTGCAGATGCTGCTTTGGGTGCAGAGCTACAGGTGCCTACTATTGATGGAAACGAAACCTTGCGTATTCCCGAAGGAACGCAAACCGGTACTACATTTACCTTAAAGAATAAAGGTGTGCAGGTGGTCAATTCCAAGAACAGGGGGAACATGTACATTACTGTGGTGGTGGAGGTTCCTAAGGGCCTGAGTGCCAAGCAGAAGGATTTGCTGCGTGCGTTCAGCGATTCCTGTGGCAGCGGCAATCATTCTAAAAGAGAAAAATTTATGAAGAAGTTCTTTAGAAAGGACTAACAATGGATAGCTGGATTCAGATCAAAGTGACGGCAGCGCGGCAGTACTTAGACGATTTATGTGCAGTGATGAGCATGGTTGATAATTCTCTTATGGTAGAGGACTTCTCCGACGTAGAGCAGGAACTGGACGGGGTATATGGTGATTTGATTGATCAGGAGCTGCTGGAGCGAGATCGGACGGTGGCGTCTGTTTCCGTGTTCATTCCTGCAGAAAAAAGCCCTGCAGAATCAGAGGGCTTTATTCGGCAGCGGCTGGAGACATTGGAAATTCCAGCGAATATAGAGTGTATCGGGGTGCATGAAGAAGACTGGGCCAACTCTTGGAAGCAGTATTACAAGCCCATTAAAACAGGCGAACGGCTGGTAATCGTGCCTGAATGGGAGAAGTATGATGCGGCAGATGGAGAGCTTGTGGTGTTGATGGACCCGGGAATGGCCTTCGGAACAGGAACTCACGAAACAACCCGTCTGTGTGCGATGCTGCTGGAGCAGTATGTGCATCCCGGGGACACAATGCTGGATGTAGGCTGCGGCAGCGGAATTTTAGCGATATGCGCTGCAAAGCTGGGGGCCGGGCATTGTTTTGCCTGCGATATCGACCCGGTAGCGGTCCGGATTGCTGGGGAAAATGCTGTACTTAATCAGACTTCTCAGGTAGAGACAGGCGTATCCGATTTGTTGGCGCAGGCGAAGACGGTGCCAGGAGGGTACAAGGTTTGCTGCGCCAATATTGTGGCGGATGTAATTATCCGTATGGCGCCGGATATCGACCGTTTTATGGCAAGAGATGGTGTGCTGATTGTGTCTGGAATTATTACGGAGCGGGCTGCGGAGACGGTCTCAGCTTTGGAACAGGTCGGCTGGAGTCTAATTGATCAGCGCAGGGAAAACGGATGGTTTGCAGGCGCGCTGAAGCATAGCTGACGAATGAAAAGAAAAGATATGTTAGACGCAAAAAACTTCCCATTCTATTTCCTTGCTTAAATGAGTTTTCTGTTAACCTTAATTTAAATATTTTGTTACCTTGTCGGCATTTGAAAGTTCACAAGTGCCTTGTTCAAATAGTCATTAAAAGGTTTCATGATTCTAAACATTTCTGCTGCCTTTGCAAGAAATGCTTCTGTATCGTTCAATTCTTCATCCTTTATCTGATATTCCAGATACCAACTTTTAAATTTTAAATATTCTGCTTGCGGATGTTCTTTTTCATATCCCGCAGGAACATTCTTTAATGCCCTCCCCTGTACAGTGAATTTTTTTTCAAACGCTGGCTTATGGATGATCGTTTCCCATTCTGCGCCATTCTGGGCAATATAATCCCGTATCATTGTTGTTGCATCTTTAAACATATCTGCAAATAAGCCGCCGCCCAGAAAGGACTGATCGCCCGGCTTTATCATAAGATAATATCCGACGGGAACAGGTAGCTTTCCCTTAGAGGAAATATGGGCACGGAACGCAGGATTATAGGGTGATTTATCGTGGCTGAAGCGTGTATCCCTTACAATTTTAAATATAAGGTCTTTTGGATTGTTATGTAAAATGCTGCTGTCAAACTTTCCAATTTCCAACATTAATTTCTGTAATAGTTCTTCAAACGCAGCATTTGCTTTTTTATAATCTTCTTTGTTTGCATGATACCAATCACGGTTGTTATTCATGCTCAAGGCTGATAAATAATTTAAGATTTTCTGTGTATTCATAATTTATTTTTCCTCTATGTATTCTGAATAATGGAAAACTGCGTGGAATCTAACAATTCCTGTATCTGACGTTTTGTTTGTTCTGGAGACTGGTAAGACTTACAAAACGAGAAATCCTGTGATAAGGCGTCGATATCTTCCATAGCATTTTTTACTTTAATCATAGTTTGAACGGAAATTTCCGTGGCTGCTGTGTAATCCAGTTGTAGCGGATTTATCCTGTGGCTTTGTATTGCATAATTTACTCTGTCTTCACACTTGCATCTGCCGCTTCCATATTCTCCGCAATACTTTCCAAGAAATTCGGCCATTTTTTTGCGTATCCGAGAAAGTCGCTGACGGTAGGCCTCTGGGGTCATTTCCAAAATATCTCCTGCAATGCGGCTGTCAACCTTAAACATTGTACCCAATATAAAAATGCATCTGCTTTCCGTATCAAGACATTGCAGCATCACGTTGGTACAGGACATTTTCAGCTCCTCCGCTAAAATATCCTTTTCCACATTCTGTGTTAAGTCTGGCACATCATGTATTTTTCCGTTTTCTATGTCATCCCCAAAATACGCAAAGCTCAACGGGTAGTGTGCAAACATATGCTTTTTGTAATTTTTCAGATGATTTGCAGCAATGCTGAATACCCATGTTGTAAATGAGCTGTCTCCCCTAAAAGATGACAAATGCGTAATCATTTTCAGCAAAATGTCCTGTGTGGCATCCTCCGCATCTGAAAATGTGCCGAGCATCCGCAGGGATAAATTGAATACAATGTCCTGCACACCTATGACAAGGGTTTCAAGGGCTTTTTTATCCCCTGCTGTGGCTTTGCTGACCAAAGTCTGTAATTCTTCATTTGTTTTTTTATTCATAAATTTTTACCTCCTGCTTTATTAGACAACGCTTTCTTGTCTGTGTGACAAAAATATATATTTTTATAAGCAATGTTAATTTCTCATATTGTCATAACTCCAACTACTCAAAATAATTATAATCTGTATGCTTATCTGATTACAATAAATACTTTGTAAAATTATCATACTTATGCGTAAATGATTTCCTCGTTCACATGTAAAAACTCCATTTCTGAATTGTTTGGTTTCTGTGGGGTATCTGCAAGCAATATATCAGCAGGCTGTGTTGTTATCTTGGAAGTTAAGTAATCCCCGTCCGTCTTTTACCACATATAAAAATACACCTCCCTCTTGTGAGGGGAGGTGTATTTTTATATGTTAAATATCGTTTTCTAATTGCGATAAACAGGAGGGATTCCCCCCCTCCTGTTACATATCATTACGACATAAATCCTCGTAGGATTCTTTGCGTACCGCAATATAATCCTTTCCATCCCGCACCATTACCACGGGCGGCCGTGGGATTCGGTTATAATTAGATGCCATAGAGTAATTATACGCTCCGGTTACCAGCACGGCCAGCGTATCTCCCCGCATTGGCTTTGGCAGCATCACATCCTCCTGAATGATATCGCCGCTTTCGCAGCAGCGCCCGGCTATGGTGGCGCAAAAGTCTGCCGTATCTGATGGTCGATTGGCTAACAGTGTGGTATAATCCGATTCATATAACGCATACCGAATGTTATCGGTCATACCGCCGTCTACGGATACGTAGCTTTTATATCCGGTAATAGTTTTGGCGCTGCCTACTGTATAAAGGGTCATGCCGCTGTCTGCCACAATACTCCGCCCTGGTTCCATAAGGATATCCGGCTGCTGGATGGAAAGCTCGCTGCAAATTCTTTGAATTTCTCCTGCAAGTCCCCGAATGTTCGACTCGTAGTCAACAACTGGATCACGCTCCACATAGCGCACACCAAATCCGCCGCCTAGATTTAGGATTCGAATTTCGTGGCCACATGCGTCCAGCAGGGTGCGAATGAAGCGCAGCATAATTTCTGCAGCGTCCCGGAAAGGATAATAATCGAAAATTTGTGAGCCGATGTGGCAGTGGAAGCCTTCTAAATCCACTCCTGAAAGACTAAGAGCATATTTGCATAGCTCCAGCGCTTGTCCCGTTTCAATTGCAGTTCCAAATTTAGAATCGACCTTGCCGGTGGAAATTTTTTTCTGGGTGTGGGGATCAATGCCAGGAGTGAGCCGCAGCAATATTTTTTGCCGGATTCCATGCCGCAAGGCGCAGGCATTGACTGCCTCCAATTCTTCCCGGTTGTCCACGATAAAATAGCCGATTCCAACATTTATAGCGTATTCTATGTCCGCATCCGTCTTATTGTTTCCGTGGAAGAATGCCTTTTCCATAGGGAATCCGGCAGCGTTTGCCGTATATAACTCTCCGGGAGATACGATATCCGTGCCCATGCCCATCTCGGCAATGATTGCGTACATTCGTTTAAAGCAGCAGGACTTACTGGCAAAAATCGGACGGGATCCTTCACCCATATATTTTCGCATAGCGTCAATATATGTCCGACAGTTTTCCCGGATGCGGTTCTCGTCCATGAGGTACAGGGGCGTTCCGTATTTTTTTGCAAGCTCTACTGTGTCCATGTCGGCAAGGGTTAGATGCCCTGCTTCGTTGATGGATAAATTTTTATGCAGCATATATTTTGTCCTTTACTTATTATAACATTTAGACAGTCAGGTTTACCATACTTTTCATGTCATACAGTCCTGCCGGCTTGCCAACCAGGAACTTTGCGGCGGACAGAGCACCTTCCGCAAAAACAGCTCTGGATTCTGCGTTGTGCTCTAGGCGGATAGTCTGGTGATCCGTAGACAGGATTACCTGATGGGTTCCGGCTTCATTTCCCATGCGTAGGGCATGGATACCGATTTCCTCCGGTGCCCGTTTACCCATGCCGTGGCGTCCGTATACAAAGGTAGCGGACGGACGGACAGTTTTCAGTTCATCGGCAATCATTTCCGCTGTTCCGCTGGGGGCGTCCAGTTTTCGATTGTGATGCACTTCTACAATTTCAATATCGGCTCCGGGAAACAACGCTGCAGCGCGGCGGGCAAAATCTGTCAGGACAGCGATACCCAGGGACATATTGGCGGAGTAGAAAACCGGCACAGACTTTGCTGCCTCGAAAATCAAAGCCCTTTCATCCTCTGTATGGCCAGTGGTGGAAAGCACCAGCGGTAATGTCCTGCCTATGGCATAGGAGATCAGTTCCCGTACTGCGCTATGGTGGGAGAAATCGATGATCACATCGGCTTCTCCCTTATATTCAGCAATGCTATGCATAGAAAAACCTTCTGCAAATTTGTCGATTTCTGCTGCCAGCACCGCATCGTTTATCGTTTCGGATACCTGCTCCCGCACGGCAGCGCCCATACGGCCGCCGGCGCCGTTTAAAATAATTTTAATCATAGATCATATTCCTTTATTTTATGAGATCAATCCGTGCGTACGCATAATTTGCAGCATTTTTGCTTCTTTGGCCTCATCCATGGGGGTTAGCGGCAGACGCAACGTGTTTTCACAAAATCCCATTGCGGCCATTGCGGCCTTCACGGGAATTGGATTAACCTCGGAAAACAGCGCGCTGATTAGAGCATGATACTGGTATTGCAGACGGGCTGCCCCTTGGATATCCCCTGCGAAAAACTTTTCTGTAATTTGACATGTCTCCTTTGGGAGTACGTTGGAAAGGACGGAAATTGCGCCGATTCCACCTACGGACATAAGGGGGACGATTTGGTCATCGTTTCCGGAATACAGATCCAGCTTGCCGTAAACGTAGGACATTGTCTCAACGATTTTGGACAGATTGCCGTTCGCTTCCTTGATGCCGCATATATTTTCGTGATCCGCCAGGATCCGGTAGGTGTCCGGCTCGATATTTACCCCAGTACGGGAGGGTACGTTGTAAAGAATTACGGGCGCGTCGCTCATATCCGCTATATCGGTAAACATTTTTACAAGCCCCTTTTGGGTGGCTTTGTTGTAGTAGGGTGTCACCACCAGCACCGCATCTGCTCCGGCCTCGCAGGCGCAGCGGGTCAAATCTTTTGCATATCCGGTATCGTTGGATCCGGTTCCTGCAATAATCGGCACTCTTCCAGCCGCCCGCTTCACTGCAAAAGCAATGGCGTCCCGGTGCTCGTCATCGGTGAGGGTGGAGGCCTCGCCAGTGGTGCCGCAGATTACCAGGGCATTGATACCGGACTGAATTTGCCAGTCAATAATCCGGCCAAACTGTTCGTAATCGATTCCTTCTTGGTTAAACGGGGTAATCAAGGCGGTGGCGATCCCTTTAAAAATAGTTTTTTTCATAGAATTTACGATACCTTTCTGCAATTTGTATATACAAAATAAAAAAAGCCGACACACGGGCCGACTCTGCAAAAAAGCTAATATACCTATCGAAACTCGAAATCAGATAGCTCTCCGCAAAAGCGACAGTCGGAATGATCTTATTCATTCAAACCAGAACAGATGTGACCACCATCTGTCTTCGGCATCTGCCCCTTTCCTGCGGACAACGGGCGGTCAACCCTATTGCGTTCTGCAGTACTCTTGGCACAATGCACCTCTACCGTGTTGCGGATATTGTAGCACAGATTTTTTTCTTTGTCAACAGGGAAGGCGGATTTTTCTGCATTCTGCTGGGGAAGGGTTGTCCCTTCTCCGTCCAAACAAAGTTTTGTCCCCTCTGATGAGGGGACCTTTAAACTATAGGCGAGGAAAGCTAACTGCTCTATTCTCCGCCTAGTTTTTGCATCTTTTTAAATTCCCGGATTACCAAAAGGATTGCCAGAATTCCAGCAGCTCCGTCTGCAATAGGACCGGCATACATAACGCCGTCAATTCCCCAGAAAAGCGGGAAAATCAGCACCAGCGGCACCAGAAAAATAATCTGTCTTGTAAGAGAAAGGAAAATTCCTTTGGTTGCTTTGCCGATGGAGGAGAAAAAGTTGGCGGTCACCGGCTGCAGACCGTTGAGGAAGGTGCATAACAAGAAAATTCGGAAAAACTGTACTGCAAATTGATAGTACATTGCGTCTCCCGTACCAAATAGACTGATAATCGACCGGGGGAAAATTTGAAAGCATGCTGTCGCAAAAACGGCCATGATGGTGGCAAGTCCGGAGGCTTTTAAGTATGCTTCTTTTACGCGGCCAAATTTTTTTGCGCCGTAATTAAAGCTGATAATGGGCTGCGCACCTTGGGAAAGGCCAATGACCACAGAAAGAAACAGCATGTTTACCTTCATGACGATGCCCACTACGGCCAGCGGAATTTCACTGCCGTAAGGAGAATCAGCCCCGTAGTGCCGCAGGGTGTTGTTCATGAGCACTTGAATGATTGTAATGGCAAGCTGATTCAAGCAGGCGGCGGATCCGAGGGAGAGAACTGGCCGCAAAGCGCTCCATTTGGGGATCAGGTCTTTTCCCTTAAGGGTACGATTATAATATCGGGGCAGGTAAAACAAAATCATACATGCGGAGAAAATTTGTCCTATTACCGTGGCCCAGGCCGCGCCTTCAATCCCCCAATCAAAGGCAAAAATGAACAGTGGATCTAAAATGGTGTTAATAATAGCACCCGACAGCATAGCAAGCATAGAATAGGTGGGCGCCCCGTCTGCTCGGATTAGATGGCTGCCGCCGGTAGTAAGCATATAAAAGGGGAACCCGATGGAGGTAATGCCCACATAAGCCAGGGAATAGTCCAGATTTTGGTCTGTAGCGCCGCAGGCCAGGATAATGGGTTTTAAAAATATCCGAATTATGATGCAGACGGCGATGCCCACAAGAAGCAGACTGCCGAATGCTGTGCCTGCGGTCTGGCGGGCTTTTTCTGCCTGCTTTCTTCCCAGGGCCAGGTTGAAGTTGGTCGCTCCGCCTATGCCTAGCAGCAGAGCCAGGGCAGTTGCGATGGTGGTTGTGGGAAATGCTACGTTCGTAGCTGCGTTACCCAGCATGCCGACACCTTGTCCGATAAAAATTTGGTCCACAATGTTGTAAAGGGAAGCCACTACCAAGCTGATAATACTAGGGATGGCAAATTTACGCAGCAGCTTTCCAACCGGGGCTGTACCCAGAGGATTTTCCACGTTAGGTTGTGCCCTTTCGACTTGTTCCATAATACCCTCCATTTCCGCCAAAGGGGGGAGATAAACTTTCCCCGCTGCGACATTTTTTAATACCATTTTGTAAAATAAGTAGCCTGAGCTGCGCTCAGGCTTTAAATAAGCAATTACGACATTTTATTATAAAGAAAAATATTTGTTTTGTCAACAGGAGGGGCAGTCTGGAAAAATAGATTTCATAGTCAAGAAAACAAATTTTCAGACTGTTTTTCTTGACTATGCATCCCCTATGCTATATAATAAGAAGTAGAAATAATTAAATTGCCATACTGTTGCCATTCGCCGGGCCAAAGGGATCCGAGACTGCAAGCGGGTATGGTTTCTAAGGATTATTTGGAAAGGCATGGTTGTAATAATGGCACAGAAGAAAAAAACGGTTGCCCCGGCGGCGCAGTCCGCGTCGGAAAATAAGAAAAAGGCGCTGGAAACAGCGATTTCCCAAATTGAAAAAAGCTTTGGACAAGGTACGATCATCAAGATGGGAGAAAATCCAAAAATGAACGTGTCCGCCGTTTCCAGTGGATCCTTGGGACTGGATATCGCACTTGGAGTCGGCGGGTTTCCCAGAGGCAGAATTATTGAAATATACGGACCGGAATCCTCCGGTAAAACTACCGTGGCTCTCCACGCTGTGGCAGAGGTTCAGAAGCTGGGCGGAGAAGCTGCGTTTATTGATGCGGAGCACGCTTTGGATCCTATGTATGCGAAGGCCCTTGGTGTAAACATCGACAACCTTTTGGTGTCGCAGCCGGACTCCGGTGAGCAGGCGCTGGAGGTGTGCGAGGCTTTGGTTCGTTCCGGCGCGGTGGATATTGTGGTTATTGACTCAGTCGCGGCGCTGGTGCCTCAGCAGGAAATCGAGGGCGATATGGGTGCGTCCCATGTAGGACTTCAGGCACGGTTGATGTCTCAGGCTCTTCGAAAACTGTCGGGAACTGTCGCCAAAACAAACTGCATTGTAATTTTTATCAACCAGCTACGCGAAAAGGTAGGCGTAGTGTACGGCAATCCGGAAACCACCACCGGCGGACGGGCGCTGAAATTTTACGCTTCCGTGCGGTTGGAAATTCGTAAAACGGAAGTGCTGAAAAATGGCTCGGAACCAATTGGAAACCGGGTAAAATGTAAGGTGGTCAAAAACAAAGTTGCGCCGCCCTTCAAGGTGGTGGAATTTGATATTCTGTATGGATACGGTATTTCCAAGACAGGTGAAATCGTAGACCGGGGTGTGGAAACCGGCGTCATGGACAAAAGCGGGTCCTGGTATTATTACAACAGCGAGCGCATTGGCCAGGGCAGAGACAATGCCCGTAAATTTTTGGAATCTAATCCGCAGCTTCTGGCTGAAATCGAAGAGAAAATCAAGTCTCTTGGCACCGAGCAGGAGGAAGAACTGCCGACAGCAGGCTTGGAGGACGAGGAAGAGCTGGATATCCGGCTTTTGGACATGGCACTGGATGAAGATTAATATACATAGAGTGAGGATGAATTTTGATTTGCAGCAGCATTTCATTCTGCAATTACCGTAATATTTCTCTGGAAACTGTCTCGTTTTCCAAAGGAGTCAATGTGCTTTGGGGTAATAACGCACAAGGAAAGTCCAATATTTTGGAAGGGATTTACTTTTTTGCCCGCGGCCGGTCCTTTCGGGGAGCTAGAGAGCGTGAACTGATTCGATTTGGTGAAAAGCACGCCGAACTGTCGTTGACCTTCCAAAAGGAAGGCGCAGTTTATCCCGTGACTCTGGAGGCCGATTTGCCTCAGACAGGCAGGAAGATCCTGCGCCGGGGAGGCGCGCGACTTTCCGGAGTACGGGAACTGATCGGCGCTTTTCGTGCGGTGCTGTTCTGCCCTCTTCACCTGTCGCTGGTAGGCGGTGGGCCGGCGCTGCGGCGTAATTTTTTGGATATTGCCCTATCCCAACTGTATCCTGGATATCTGGACAGCCTTTCCCGGTATAATCGAATTCTGGTCCAGCGTAACGCACTGATTAAGTCCGGCGGCAGTACGGATCAGGCGGTTTGGGAGGTATATGGACGGCAACTGGCCCATTTGGGAGCGGATATAGCGGCCCGCCGCCATACGTATATGAAGATGTTGGAAACTCATGTGCGGGAAATTTTTGAAGGGATGACAGACGGAAGAGAGGCTCCGCGGCTTACATACCAGTCCAGCGCGATCCCGGAGGGGGATGAACCGGACGAGGCGAAAATCCGAAAAGAAGGTGAAGCGCGGCTGTTTTCTTCTCTCACCGGATCCATTGAACGGGAGATGCGGTACGGCGCTACCTTATACGGTACCCATAAAGACGATATTGCCATTCGTCTGAACGATAAGGAAGCAAGAACTTATGCGTCTCAAGGGCAGCAGCGCAGTCTGGCGTTGGCAATGAAGCTGGCGGAAGGGGAACTGGCAAAAGCTATCGGCGGAGAATACCCGGTGTTTTTGCTGGATGATGTACTCAGCGAGCTGGACGGACAGCGCAGGGCATTTATTCTGCAGGCGCTGACAGACCGGCAGATTATAGTGACTTCCTGCGAGCCGGCATATTTTGGTGCGGATACGGTACATATGCTCCATGTGCAGGAAGGTAAAATTATTGGATCGGAAAAGAACGCATAGACGCACAAAAGTGATACGGTGCATTGCACCAGCAGAAAGAATGGGGAGGGAACATGCAGTATCAAATTACGGATATCTATGAAACGCGAGCGGGAATCTCTGTGGTGTTATCTTGTGACGGCGGAGACGAAGCGGAAAAGACTTTGCTGTTCAAGCCTTCTTTGTGGCTGGAGGAAGGGCTGCAAGCCGGTGATGTTGTAGATGAAGAGGGAATAGAGCATCTATGCGCCACAGCTCAGTTTTGCCAGGCGATTGCACGGGCAGAAGGACTTCTTGCAAACTCTGACTACAGTCGTACCCGGTTGATCTATCGGCTCATGCGGTATGATTTTGAGCGGGCCGTATGTGAACGGGCGGCGGATTATATGATTGAAAAGGGTTATATCCGAGAGGCGGACCAAACCTTGCGGATCGCCCGTTTTTATTGTAAAAGCAAGCATTGGGGAAAAAAACGGATTGCAGCGGAGTTAATGGGCAGGGGGTATTGCCATAAGGCGGTAATGGACGCGCTGAATTCTCTCAGCGATGAGGAGTATTTTTCTTCGCTGCTGCAATTGGTAGAGAAAAAATATGCTGCGCCCTGTACGGACGACAAAGAAAAGCAGAAACGGATTGCTGCTTTGTCCCGCCTGGGATTTTCCTTTGCAGAGATCCAGCGGGCATTTGAAGAGATCGGTGTTTTGGAAGAGAGTGTGTCCCCTTGAAAACAATGTTTTTAACGGGGAATCATTGTAGTAGGATTTATGCGGTGATATACATAGAAAGGATCGGATCAATAGTTTGGCACAGAATAGTAAAGGAAAAGTAGGATTTGTTTCCCTTGGATGCGCAAAAAATCTTTGCGATACAGAAGTGATGCTGCATCGTCTGATGGAAGCGGGATACGAGATCACTCCGGAAGAGACGGAAGCAGATGTGGTCATTATAAACACCTGCGCGTTTATTGAAAGCGCTAAAAAAGAGGCAATTGACAACATCTTGGATATCGCGTGGCTCAAGGAGCATGGATCCTTACGGGGATTGGTGGTGGCCGGATGTCTGCCGGAGCGATATCGTGAGCAACTGCTGGAGGAAATGCCGGAGATTGACGCCGTGATTGGCGTGGGAAGCATCGACAAAATTGAAGAAGCGGTGGAACGGGCTATGAACGGCGGGAACAAAACGGAAAAATATTGCTGTCTGCCCGATAAAGATGCCTGCGCCCTTGGGGGAGACCGAATTATCACCACTGGCGAAGCATTTGCTTACATAAAAATAGCAGAGGGATGCAACAACTGCTGTTCCTATTGCGCCATTCCTGGAATCCGCGGGGGACTGCGCAGTCGTCCCATAGAGGATATCGTTGCGGAGGCTCAAGGACTGGACGAGATGGGTATTAAGGAACTCATTGTCATTGCCCAGGATACCACTGTGTATGGATTGGACCTGTATGGGGAATATGCTTTGCCCAAGCTGCTGCGTGCCATAACGGAAAACACACAAATTCCGTGGATACGGATTTTATACTGTTATCCGGACAAAATAACAAAGGAACTGGTTCAGGAAATCCGGGAAAACGACCGGATTGTAAAATATATTGATTTACCGGTGCAGCATATCAGCGACAAAATGCTTATAGCTATGAATCGCCATGGAGACAGCGCCTGCATACGGGATGCAATTCGGCGCCTGAAGGAAGCTGTTCCGGATATTGTCATCCGTTCTACGGCCATTGTAGGCTTCCCAGGAGAAGATGAGGCAGATTTCGAAGCGCTGTGCCAGTTTATCAGTGAAGGGCCTTTTGCTCGGTTCGGCGCGTTTCCTTATTCCAAAGAAGAAGATACGCCTGCCTATTCGATGGAGAATCAAGTCGACGAAAAAACAAAGCAGGAACGGTATGATATTCTCATGCGGCACCAGCTCGCGATTAGCGAAGCATTTCAGCAGTCTCTTGTAGGAGATACCGTGGAGGTGCTTTGCGAAGGGTTTGATCCGGTTTCCGAGTCCTATTTCGGCAGAAGCTTCCGGGAAGCCCCGGAAATTGACGGGAAAATTTGGTTTTCTGCAGCAAGAGAAGTGCAGGAGGGGGAATTTGTCCTTGTCCGTATTACAGAGGCGATGGACTATGATCTGGTAGGGGAAGCCCAGGCATGATTACAGTAGAAACGCTTTTTTCCGGATCCAGCGGGAACTGCACGCTCGTTCGCACAGAGAAAACTGCCGTATTGGTGGACGCCGGCAAAAACTGTAAAGCGGTGATGTCTTCCTTGGAAATGCTTGGCATGACTTTGTCCGATTTGTCCGCCGTTTTTGTAACCCATGAACATAGAGACCATATCAGCGCTTTAGATGTAATGATGCGGCGCAAAGCCATGCCTGTTCACGTCACTGCTCTTTCCGCACCAGAGTTGTGCCGGGGGCGCAGTGTGGGAGAGACGGCGGTTGTGCACCCAGGACTCTTGTACGAGGCGCAGGTAGGGGATTTGGCGGTTCGTTCCTTTCCTCTGCCCCACGACAGCGCCGGTCATGTGGGATATGTGTTTGCAGATGCGCACGGGGATACGGCTGGGATTGCCACCGATATGGGATATGCCACTATGGATGCATACAATCATCTGCGCCGCTGCCGCACGGTAGTTCTGGAGGCCAATCATGATATAGATATGCTCCGTATGGGTCCCTATCCCTTTCCCTTAAAGCAGCGCATCCTATCCCAGGGCGGCCACCTTTCCAATGCGGATTGTGCTGGACTGTGCTGTGGACTGGCGAGAAGCGATACAAAGCGGATTATTTTGGCCCATCTCAGCCATGAGAATAATACCCCTGAGATAGCGTATCAAACAGTACGTGCAGCGCTGGACCGGGAGGGCCATACCAATTTTGCCCTTTCTGTGGCCATGCGTGACCAGCCGGGCTGTGCAGCGATCCCTTGCGGCCAAGAGGAACGGCATCCCTTATGGGGCTTCCGGGAGGAAATAATTGTATGATTAAATGTAAGCTGATCGTTCTTGGGCAGCTTTCGGAACCTCATTGGCGTGCTGCCTGCGAGGAATACAAAAAGCGGCTGTCCCACACCTGCAGCATTCAGGAAGTAGAGCTGCGTGAAGTACGTACAGGTAGGGATCCGGGTGCGAAGGAGATTGCAGCCGTGCTGGAGCGGGAAGCAGATTTGATTTTGGCACAGGTTCCGCCAAGAGCCTTTACGGTAGCTTTGTGTATTGAAGGAAAGCAGTACGATTCGCCGACCTTTGCTGCACTGCTGGAGGAAAAGCTTACCGGAGGCGCCAGCGAGCTTTGTTTTATCATTGGTTCTTCCTATGGACTTTCGGAGAGGGTTAAAAAAGCTGCCCATTTAAAATTTTCCATGTCGGCACTTACATTTCCGCATCAACTGGCGCGGGTTATGCTGTATGAATGCATATACCGCTGTACGGAGATTCGACGCGGATCTCCCTATCATAAGTAATAGTAATTCACCTGCAACCAAAGGCAAGGTACAAAGCATTGAAGACAACCGATCGTTTGAAACTGCAACTGAAAAGAAAATTACCGGCGATTTTGTGCGCCGTTTTTATTGTTGCAATTTTTGGATTGTATTATTTGGGTGTTTATGATGTTTCCTTTTTGCCAAGACCGGCCGCATGGGCAGATCATATTGACCGTCTGTATACAGTTTTATTTGGAAAAGATACAGATGTGCAGGCGCCGGTGGAAACAGAACCGCCGGTCACAGAGCCTGCCGACGATCAACCGGCGAAAAAACCAAGTAATGGGAACGAAACTCCGCCGCCGAATTTTGGCGCGCCTTTGGAGTTTTCTACGGTTTCCGCCCTGCAGGGCGAGGGCTGGAGGCGCACGGATGCGGAATATACGGAAGGGATGCAATTTGCCCTTTTGGATACATCCTACAGTTTGCCTCGATCCTTTTCCTATACGGAAAAAACTTATAATAGAGAAGACCTGATTTATTTTGAAGACGGAACAGAATCCCAGCGCCAGATTGTGCAAACTACAGAACGCCGGCCGGCGCTTGAGCTATATATGGGATATATCTTATATGACGACAGGGGAACCTTGTATATTCTGGGTCCGGATGGTACGCCGCTGGGACAGTACAACGACCAGCGGTATATGCCGGCGTATACCAGGGACCGAGAAGGGCGTCCCTTGTTTTACTCCCCTTATTCCTATACAATGACGTATCCCACCCAGCTTGGGGAGCCGGACGAAGAGGGAAACCAGGAGTGGATTCAAACGGACACCGTGCGGGTGGATTCTCAAAAATATTATTACCTGGGAGCGGACGGACGCACCTTTGTGGAGTCTGATTACGACGATACGGTAGACGGGCGGGGCTTGTATTTCGATTATCCCGCTTATTATGGGAATACCGATAGTCGGTATAACCGGTATTATAAAAGAAGCACGAAAGTATTTACGGATTTAAAGGGAAAAACATCGGTGCTGGAACTGGCAGACTGGCTGTTTGCAACAGAAAAACCGGACTATGCGGATGAGGAGCTGGTTTTTCCATATACAAAAGCATATGCGATGCGGGGTGGATACGCTGCAGTAATGCAGGATATTCACTGGGACTATTTTAATAACGTAACGGAAAATGGCGTAACAGAGAATCGATATTTCGAGGTGGTCAGTAACGAGATGCGGGTCGTAGACGAAAACGGGAGGGAGATGTTTGCATCCCGGAAAAACTATGTCAGCAGCGAGGGATGGTCTGCCAATGAACGATTTGTAGAGCCGCTTTCCAGGGGGATCGCAGCTTTGGGCAGCTACTATTTTGACCATGGCCTCATGCGCCTGCATGTACAGGCCTATGACCGATATCACTTTACCGATTTGGACATGATCCGCATCGTTTCTGACGAAGACGTGCTGGTATACCCTGATGGCAGCCGGTATAGTATCCCAGTTGGATATCAGCTGATTTCGTATTCCGACGGAATTCTTCTTTTGAAAAAGGATGGCCTGTATGGATTTTTGTCCAACACAGGGGTATGGATTCATCAGCCCCAGGCGGCAGACGCAAAACCGTTTTTGGAAGGAGTGGCTGTAGTAGAGCAGGATGGGTACTATGGCGTAATCGATACAAAGGGCAATTTGGTAATTCCCTATAAATATAACTATATTTCCAATATTTCCAGCGGTACTATAGTAGCGTACAGCGAAACAGACGGCTGGGAGATTTATCAGAAAATGGCGCCGGCGGCGTGAAGGTTCCGGAAAGGAATAGGTATGCAGGATTTTGATGTGATCGTAGTAGGCGCGGGGCACGCTGGCGTAGAAGCCGCATTGGCCTGTGCCCGGCGTGGCCTGAAAACGGCAGTATTTACAATTAGCTTGGATGCGGTGGCCAATATGCCCTGCAATCCTTCTGTAGGCGGAACGGGAAAAGGCCATTTGGTCTTTGAACTGGATGCTCTGGGGGGTGAAATGGGATATGCTGCCGATTGCAGCACAATTCAATCCAGAACGCTGAACACGGGAAAAGGCGCAGCAGTCCAATCCAAACGGATACAGGCGGATCGAATTGCTTACAGCAGGCGAATGAAGCAAGTGCTGGAAAGCACCCCCCATCTCTCACTGATTCAGGGTGAGGTGTGCCGCCTGCTTACTGAAGACGCGGCAGGAAAAAAACGTGTGCGCGGCGTTGTAGCCGCGCCCGGCGGGGAGTATCTGGCGAGAGCAGTGATTTTGTCCAGCGGTACATATCTTGGGGGCACTACCTATGTGGGAGAAGTACAGCGCAGTGCAGGGCCAGACGGCAGTCTTCCGGCAGGAGAACTCAGCGCGTCACTGCGGGAAAATGGCATTCGTCTTGCCCGATTTAAAACGGGGACCCCTCCCCGCGTGCATCGGGCATCTATTGACTTTTCTTGCTTGGAGCGTCAGGACGGTGAAAGGCACATTATTCCGTTTTCGTATCGAACCGATGGAACGGCGCTCAATGCCATAGAGCAGGTTCCTTGCTATATTGTATATACCAGTGCGCATACCCATCAAATTATTCGAGACAACCTGCATCGTTCTCCCCTATATTCTGGGCAAATCCATGGAACAGGGCCGCGATACTGCCCCTCCATCGAGGATAAGGTGGTGCGATTTGCCGACAAGGAGCGGCATCAACTATTTGTAGAGCCTATGGGTGTGGATACCGAGGAAATCTATTTGCAGGGATTTTCTTCCTCTCTACCGGCAGACGTACAGTATGAAATGCTTCGAAGCCTGCCGGGTTTTGAAGAGGCGCAGATCATGCGGTATGCTTATGCGATTGAATACGATTGTGCTGATCCGACTCAGTTGTATCCCACCCTTGCTTTTAAAAATATTGCAGGACTATACGGAGCGGGACAGTTTAACGGTTCATCCGGATATGAGGAGGCTGCCGTTCAGGGACTGATTGCGGGCATCAATGCTGCAGCGGCGCTGGAAGGCCGTCCGCCGGTAATTTTGCCCCGGTATTCTTCCTATATCGGTACACTAATCGATGATCTTGTCACTAAAGGTACGAACGAGCCGTATCGAATAATGACGTCCCGGTCTGAATATCGGTTAATGCTTCGTCAGGACAACGCAGACCGGCGTCTTTTGGAATATGGAAGGGAGGCAGGATTGATTGACGATGCGCGGTATGCCGCTGTGCTGGAGAAGTGCCATAGTGAGGACGCTGAAATCCAGCGGTTGGAGCGGACTACCGTTTCGCCGGCAGCGGTCAATGGCATTCTGGCGTCTCTTGGAAGCAGTGAAATTTCCACTGGCGCAAAGTTAGCGGATTTGCTTCGCCGGCCTAAGGTTACTTATGCGTTGTTGGCGGAGGCAGACCCGAATCGGCCTGTTTTAACAGAGGATGTGATCCGTACCGTGGAGACAGAGATCAAGTATGCGGGATATATCACCCGGCAGCAGGCCCAGGCAAAAAAACAGCAGAAGATGGAGGAAAAGCCCCTGCCACCGGATTTGGATTATACGAAGATTAAAGGGCTGCGCCTGGAGGCTATGCAGAAGCTCCAGGCAGCAAAGCCGGCTTCTTTGGGGCAGGCTTCCAGAATTTCCGGGGTGAGTCCGGCTGATATTTCCGTTTTGGTGATTTATTTATCTTTGAAGGAATAGAAAAACAGGCCATTTGGCCTGTTTTTCTATTTACATTCAGCGGTGTCTTCTTCTGACAATAGAAGCAAAACTTTGTTTTGATGGGGAGGAGTTCAATCAAACACAACCTCTTGGCCACGTCTGGAAGACTCATAAATTCCTTCCATAATTTTGGACGTTTTGATGGCATAGTCAATGTGAGAGCGCTCCTTTTCTCCGGTGCGAACGCACCGCAGAAATGCATCAATTTCCCGCTGGAACATGCTGATTTCTGGTACCTCCACGTCTTCTGTAAAGAGTTCCCCGTCCCGCACACCGTATATTTTATAGTTTCCGCAGTACTGCAGGCGGATTCCGGCCTTGGTTCCGATAAAGTCCAAATATTGCTCTTCCTCTTCGATGTTCTGCGCCCATGCCCCCTCCAAGGTGATCACCGGGCCGGTGGTGCGGATAAAAGCGGATACGGAGTCTTCCACATCGTAGGTTCCGTTTACATCCCGAGTGGACTCACTCCACATACTTCGGTAAACATAGTTCTTTATGTCCTTACCCAACTTGGAATAAGCTGCGCCAGATACGGAAATTGGGCTTGGATCGCCCACGCAGTACAGAACCTGGTCCAGCCGATGTACGCCCCAGTCGATGAGCACACCCCCGCCGGATATAGCCTTTGTAGTAAACGCGCCGCCGATGCCGGGGATGGTTCTGTGGGCGCGGAAGTTGATGAATACGTGATAGACTTCCCCAAGTTCACCGGCCAAAATTCGCTGGCGTACCTGATTGACCGCCTCGTGGAAACGGCAGACCACGCCGATATTCAGCACTTTTCCGGTCTCTTTTTGCACCTTTTGCATCTCCAGTGCTTCGCTGTAGATTCGGGCAGCGGGCTTTTCACAAAGAACATGCTTGCCAGCCCGCATAGCGTCTATGGAGATTACGCTGTGCATCAGGTTGGGTGTACATATAGAAACTGCATCGACTTCCGGATCCTGAATCGCGATTTTGTAGTCAGTGATGGCAGCGCCGCAGCCGTATTCGTCTACACAAGCCTGGGCCTTTTCCGGAATCACATCACAAAAGTACTTGATTTCAGCATCCTGCGCTTCAATATAGCAGGGAATATGAGCTGACCGCGCAATACAGCCGCAGCCGATTATGGCAACTTTAATTTTAGACATAACGCCTCCTTCCGCTGGTCGCGGATTTAAAAAAAGACACGTGTCTCAGCACGCTTATTTTATAGTTATTTTACCGTTTTGTGTATCTCTTTGCAAGGGATACAAGAAAAATTTATGTAATTTAATTTTCAAAAACCATTTCATCCCCTATTGAGTTTTATATAAAGGTATGCTATCATATACATAAGAAGGATTTCTGCTTGGAAAGGAGTGCTTCCCATGGGACAACACACAACTGGAGAGGAAAGGGAAGTTCCAGGCCCCCTAAAGGATTTGGATGCCGCCGCGCTCCAGGCCCGGATGGAAAAAGCACAGGGAGATCCTATTGAAGAAAAAAGTGGATTTGGACAAAACGCCGCTGGGATGTTTCAGACAGATAAACTGGTACGCCGGGCTGCCAGACGTCAGCTTTGGTTGATCGTCGGATGTGTTTTGTTTGTATTGGCAGGAGCTGCTGCATTGTCGCTGCGGTTTGGAAATTTATTTTCCGGTGAAAAGGCGGTGGAACAAATCGTTGCGCTGACCGGTAAAGAGGCTCCCTGGCTGTCATTTTCAGACGGGATGCTCTCCTATAATTCGGATTATACAGGCGATATTCCGCGCTCTATCATCATTCCGGATACCTTTGATGGAAAAACTGTTGAGGGCGTTGCGGATGAAGGATTTGTCCATATGATGGAAATTACAGAGCTGACAGTGGGCGGGAGTGTGCGTTTGATCGGAGTGCGTGCCTTTGAGGGCTGTACCAATCTTACCCGGATTGATTTGGGTGGCGTACAGGAGATATCCTACGGAGCATTTGACGGATGCGTGTCTCTTACAGATGCTGCCGCAGCAGAGGAGATTGTTCACATCGGCGCATATGCTTTCCAGGACTGTACGGCGCTTACCGGTTTCCCCTTTGGAGAGAAGGTGACATCCATCGGTGCCTGCGCTTTTCAAAATTGCGGTGCTGTACATGGATTTCTTAATCTTTCCGCTGTTGTGTCTAAAGTCGGACAAAGTGCCTTTGAAAATTGTGTTGCCCTTACCCAGATTGTCATTTCCGATGCAGGTTCCATTGGAGAGGGCGCTTTCCAGGGATGTACTTCTGTTACCGAAGTGGAAATGAACTGCCTAAGTGTAGGTGAGCGAGCGTTTTTCGGCTGCACTGGATTGGAGCGCGCTGTTTTGGGCGGAAAAACGCTTACCCTAGGAAAAGAACTGTTTGCTGGGTGTGCATCTTTGACAGAGGTGACATACGAAAACGAGGGTACCACTCTTTCGGAAGGTGTTTTCTTGAATTGCGTTTCCCTGCAATCTCCTCCTCTGCCGAAAGGTGTGTCGACAATTCCTCCGCGCTTGTTTGCTGGTTGTACTGCGCTTGACAGAACTGGCATCAGCAGTCAGATACTGCATATTGGAGACGAGGCATATGCTGGCTGCAGCACACTTACCCAGGCGAATATACCAAGCAATACGGAAACCCTTGGTAAAGGGGTATTTGCGAATTGTACTGCTCTTGTGGAATATACGCTTCCAGCGGATGTCGTATCTATTCCAGCTGATTTTTTCAGTGGCTGTGTAGGACTAACAGATGCATCTATCCCAGAAGGAATACAATCTGTAGAGGAGAGTGCTTTTCAGGGCTGTACGGGACTTTTGCATGCAAATATTCCATATGGCATCCTATCTATTGGGGACAGCGCTTTTGCTGGCTGTACTGCTCTGGAAAAAATAACGCTGCCGTCCTCTTTGCAGTCCATCGGAGAAAATACTTTCTTGGGCTGCAGTTCCGTACAGTATTTGGATATTCCAAAAAGCATTGTTTTTATAGGAGACGGCGCCTTTGCAAATATGGAGCGGCTTCAGTCGGTGGGTTTGTTTGCATCTGCCCAGATATCGGCGGGGATGTTTGTCGGCTGTACTGCGTTGTCGGACATCCGAACCTCGGGATATGACTCCAAATATTCCGTGCGCAGCGGCGTATTATTTTCTGCAGATGGAGAAACCTTGATTCTTTATCCCAGCGGACTGCAAAATCAAAATTATACTGTGCCTGCAAAGGTCAATAAGATTGAGGCAGGTGCCTTTCAAGGATGTTCACTCAAAAGCATTCATACCGGTGGGGCTGCGTTGATTGGTATATATGCGTTTGCAAATTGCGATTTTCTGCAGTCTGTGACGCTTGGAGAAGGACTTGCCGAACTGGGTTTTGGCGCATTTGAAGGGTGTGCCGCATTGGAGAATGTACAGTTGCCGCATACACTTTCCGCTATTGATAGCAAGGTGTTTGCAGGTTGTGCCAGTCTTACACGGCTGACGCTTCCCGCAGAAATTACTAAAATAGCAGCTGACTCTATTGAAGAAACTACCACGCTTTGCGTGGAAGAAGGCGCACCGATTTTGGAAGAGATAGAACGACTGGGACTACAATTTTTTATTTTACAAAAGTAGTCGTAACCGCGCGCGATCACGCCGGAAAAATAGTATGTTTTTTTTCGGCGTGGTTAATATATATATAATATTTCATTTTAGGAGGACTAAGCGCATGAAAAAATTTCTTTCAGTATTTTTGGTTCTGCTGCTAACCGCTGTTTTATTTGTCGGCTGCAGTGACAAAAACGGGGAGGACAAAGACACCTCCGCGGTGGATGACACCGCAAAAGTCACGGATAACACGGCCGGCGACAGCGGCGCATACAAGCTGGGTATGGGCGTGCAGGTAGACACCGAAAAATCAAAGGACGGCACCGCACAGGTGGATGCAACTATTGCAGCCGTTATCACAGACGAGAGCGGTAAAATTGTGGACTGCTATATCGACACGGTACAGAACAAAATGTCTGTGGCAGATGGAGTCGCTGAGAAGGGACAAACCTATCGGACTAAGCAGGAAATGGGCACTGACTATGACATGAAAGATGTTTCCGGCATCGGTAAGGAATGGAACGAACAGGCAGACTTTTTTGCCGGATATGTAAAAGGAATGACCGGCGCCGAAGTTGCTGCTATTAAAACGGAGGCAAATGACGCTGGCGCCCAGGTGGCTGCTGATGAAGATTTGTATGCCGGCTGTACAATCAAGATAACGGAAATGATTCAGGCGGTAGAAAAGGCTTGCAAGGACGATCAGGCATACGCTTTCCAGTCTACCAGCAATCCGAAACTGCAGTTTGCAGCGATAACTGACGATGCATCTTCTAAGGATGCTTCTGACGAAGCAGACGGACTGGCGGCTATGTACACAACCTTTACCGCTGTAGTAGAGGATGATGGCAGAGTTTTGGCTTGCTGTTTGGATGTTATTGAGCCAAAGATTGCCTTTGATGCAGCTGGTACTATTGGAGAGATCAAGTTTAGTGGTTCCAAGCGGGAAGTGAAGGAAGGCTATGGCATGAAGGACATCTCCGGCATTGGTAAGGAGTGGTACGAGCAGGCAGCTGCTTTTGCAGACTATGTTGTTGGCAAAACTCTGGACGAGGCTTCCAATATTGAAACCCGGCAAGACGACAGCGGACATATGGTTGCAACGGACACAGATCTTTATGCAGGATGTACCGTTGGAATTGACAAGTGGATTGCCGCATTGGAAAAGGCACTGGAAAAATAAGGATGATAGGTAGGGATCCTGCAGCTGCAGGATCCCTATATTTTCAATAGGATATCTAAACGACGGGGAAAGGCACGCTATGCAAATAAAAAAACGTATTTCTCTGCTATCTGCGCTGGTACTGCTGCTATCTGCTTTTGGGGGGTGCAGCAGCCAAACCGCCGACGAAAAGGGTGCGGAGATGAATCGGTATTCCCGCACTTCTTTTGATTTATTTGATACGGTAACAGTACTTACTGGATTTGATGTGTCCAAAGAAGTCTTTGACGAAAAGGCGGATCAGCTTCTGCAGATTTTAGAGCAGTATCACCAGCTATATGATATTTATCATGATTATGATGGAATCAACAATTTAAAAACAATAAACGACAATGCAGGCTTGCAGCCTGTATCTGTGGATGAACGTATTATCGACCTGCTGGAATACAGCGTTGAGATGTATAGCCTGACCCAGGGGATGACCAATATTGCTATGGGGGGCGTGCTTTCCGTATGGCATACATACAGGGAAGCGGGAGCGGACGATCCAAAGGCCGCGGCTTTGCCGGAGCGTGCGGAACTGGAAGCCGCAGCCCAGCATATGGATATTTCCTCTATTGTTATTGACCGTAAAGCGGGAACGGTGTATTTGCCGGATGCGCAGATGCGGCTGGACGTGGGAGCGATTGCCAAAGGATATGCCACAGAAATGGCTGCCAAGTCTGCACAGGAAATGGGCTGGAAGCATTTGGCCTTTAGCGTTGGAGGCAATGTGCGCACGATTGGAACAAAAGCTGACGGATCCCCCTGGACTGCAGGCATTCAAAACCCTGACCTTGGAGCGCAGGACGCCTCTGTTTGTCGTGTTGCCTTGACGGATTTATCGCTGGTGACCAGCGGGTCTTATCAGCGATATTATACTGTAGATGGAGTGCGGTATCATCATATTATCCACCCGGAGACGCTAAGGCCGGAAAACTACTTTGTTTCCGTGTCTGTTATCTGCAAAGATGGGGGCATGGCGGACGCCCTTTCCACAGCTGCGTTTAATATGTCCTATGATCAGGGCAGAGCGCTGATAGAAGAATTGGACGGTGTAGAAGCAGCCTGGATTGATGCGGAGGGGACAATTCTCTATACGGACGGGTTTGCCGCGCTTCTTATAGAGGAAGAAACGTAAAAACATTTGTTACTACAGCTCATGGATTGTCTTTCCTTCTTTATGCACAACGACAAAGTCACATAAAAAAACCTGCAGGCTATCCTGCAGGTTTTTTTATGTGCGATTTAGTATTTATTCAGCGTCAACATCAGCAAAGCTTTGAGGATTGTCGGTGGAATATACCACTGCACTCTCTTCCAAGTCTGCTGCGCTGCCCTGTTCTTCCGCTTCTTTTTTCTCCTCGATGAGCGCACGCATAGAAAGGCTGATTTTCCGGTTCTCGTCATCGATGGCAATTACTTTCGCATCCACAATATCGCCAACCTTCAACACTTCTGCTGGGGTTTCGATTTTGTGATCTGCAATCTGGCTGATATGAATCAGTCCGTCAGCACCGGGAACCACTTCTGCAAATGCACCAAAGGGCATCAGAGAAACAATTTTTACGCTGGCAGTGTCGCCTACGTTGTATTTCTGATTGAAAATAAACCAGGGATCAGTGTCTTCTGTCTTATATCCAAGAGAGATTCTGCCTTTTTCCCGATCCAATGCCTTAACATACACTTTAATTACATCGCCTTGAGAAACAATCTCAGAAGGATGACGGATCCGTCTCCAGGACAGTTCGCTTGTATGTACCATACCGTCTACGCCGCCTAAGTCTACGAATGCACCATAGCTGGTCAGGCTCTTTACAGGGCCCTCGTAAATCTGTCCGACTTCCACCTGATTCCAGAATGCCTCTTCTTTTTCCCGTCTTTCTTCAGCAAGCACGGCGCGAATAGAAGCAAATGCACGCTTTCTGTCTTCTTTAATTTCGATAATTTTTACTTTCTGCATGGTACCTACCAATGCCTGCAGCGCATCGGGGCCTGCATTCTTGGGAACACCGGAAAGGGAAGCAGGGATGAATACACGAACAGATTGAATGGAAATGATCAGACCGCCCTTTACACAGTCAACGATTTTTCCTTCAACAATTTCTCCGGATTCATATTTAGCTACAATCTCATGCCAGTTCTGCTCAGAATCCACTTTTAATTTGTCAAGGGTAGCAATTCCCTCGATGTCGCTGATTTTAATAACCTTTGCACGAACCTCGTCCCCAATCTTGAACATTTCATCCAGTTTTGCAGACGGATCGTCGGTCAGCTTGTCATGTACAATCACGCCGGTCGTTTTTGTACCCAGATCCAGTGTGATCTCGTTCTGGGATACGGATGTAACGACACCGACGACAATATCTCCCGGATTCAATGTTTTCATGGTCTGCTCGAGCATTTCAGCAAAATTTTCCATTTGCTCACTCATTGTTTGTTTAACCTCCTGTATTACACTGAACGGCGTCGAGGCGCCGGCAGTAATAGATATGATGTTACAGCGGGGGGGAATGACCAAATCCCCGATTGAATCTGCATTTTCACATAGATATGTATCGTGGCAGCGCTTTTTGCAGATTTCATAAAGCTTGACCGTATTGGAACTGCCCCGGCTTCCAATGACGATAACTGCATCAGAGGAATCGGCAAGCTGCTCGGCTTCCGTCTGCCTTTCTTCCGTAACATTACATATTGTATCAAAAATCAAAGCATTTGTATATACTTTTTTGATAATTTTCAAACATTTTTTCCACTCCGACAAATTTTGCGTTGTCTGCGCGGCCACACTAACCTGGAAACCCCTGTATTTTTCAGCCCCACGGGAATGGATCCATTCTTCCAAAAGAGCGGCGCTGGAAAAAACCAGTCCCTCGCCTGTGCAGCAGCTCATGATTCCCTGCACTTCGGGGTGATCCGCCGCGCCGATTAAAATAAAAAGTTTTTTCGCGCCGCTGTATTCTGCGGCAATTCTGCGCACCTTCGTAACATAGGGGCAGGTGCAGTCCAGTATGGTAAGGTTTTTATGTTCTGCTGCACAGGTAAGAAGCAGGGACAGAATTTCCTGCATCTCACCATGGGCGCGAATAATCACTATGATCTTTTCTCCAGACTGCGCTCGGCGGCAGATATCGTGGACATCCTCTCTGCCGATTTCTTCCATGCCGCGTCGGCGAAGTGCGGCTATATACCCGTCGTTATGTATGAGGCGTCCAAGCGTATATATGGCGCCGTCTTCCTGTTTCAGAGCGTCTTCCGCCACCTGGGTGGCCCGGCGGACGCCAAAGCAGAAACCGGCGTGCTTTGCAACTTGTATCTTCATGACTCTGCCGCCTCGGTATCCAGGGCGCACACCGCTGCAAAAATTTTTTCTGTGGCAGCTTTATACTCCTGCATCCCACCTTTTTCAAAGGATAAATCCGCATATGGAATCGGCGAGCCCACCAGCAAATGGGTTTTATGAAAAAAGCGAGCTTTGTTTTTCTTTGTTTTAATATATACCGGCACCACATCACATTTGGCATGATAGGCGATCATTCCCACACCATGCTTAACAGCCGTAGTTTTAGGATCCACACCTGGCTGGCGAGTACCTTGTGGGAAAATGCCAATAAGCTGTCCTTCTTCCAACAGGCGAATCGTTTTGCGGATAGAAGCCACATCGGCGCCGCCCCGGTCTATGGAATACGCCCCCAGCGCGGCGATCAGCGAACCAAGAACGGGAATTTTAAACAGTTCTTTTTTGGCCATATACCGCACCTGCCGGTTCAGTCCTGCAGAAATGATAAGCACATCCAGCAAGCTGGTGTGATTGGCGCATAAAATGCAACCCCGATCCTGTGGAAGGTTTTTCGTTCCTGTCACCTGTACACGGAAAAGGGCCCGCAGGGGCCGGGCTAATAGATTATAAATGTTTTGATAAAAGGACATGATAATCCCTCCATGGGCAGCTTACCGCAGGCGGCGCAGCTTTTCCCTAATAATCTCCAGCGCTTTTGAAAGCGTCTGGGCTTCATCCAATTGAGAGTTATCGATAAAAATAGCATCCTCTGCCGGTACGGCGGGAGCAACATCTCTGCTGCTGTCTGCCTTATCCCGCTGCACTACGGCAGCCAAAACCTCTTCCTCCGTAACGTGTTCTCCTTTAGCCTGCAGTTCCAGAAATCTGCGATGCGCCCGCTTGGCGGGTGAAGCCTCTAAGAAGAGCTTTACATCTGCGTCCGGCATAATCACCGTGCCGATATCCCGGCCATCCATGACAACATTGCCTTCCCCAGCCATTCTCTTTTGCATTTCCAAGAGAAATTTACGTACAGAAGGAATCGCGGAAACGGCGGTGGCGTATGCTGTAACCTCTGATGTGCGGATCAGCCCGGATACGTCCTCTCCATTTAGGATGACCCGCTGGCCCTCCTCTGTGTACCGCAGGCCCAGCTGTATTTGGGGGAGTAGGGCGGCAATTTGAGATCCTACGGCGGGATCTGCGCCAGCGCGCTTGACATATAGTCCTACCGCCCGGTACAGAGCGCCTGTATCGACATATACGAGCCCCAGCTCATGAGAAATTTTTTTTGCCAGCGTACTTTTCCCGCTGCCACTGGGGCCGTCGATTGCGATTCTAATTTTTTGATTCATATAGAACTCCATCTAACTTCAGATAAAATTTTCTGCATTATTGATATACTCGGCAGCGCCTAGTCCTGCCAGGTGCCCGGTCGACCAGGCAATCTGCAGGTTGTATCCGCCGGTGTATGCGTCCAGATCCAGCACTTCGCCGGCAAAAAACAATCCTGGAACTTGTTTGGCCATCATGGTTTTGGGGTCGATTTCCCGCACGTCCACACCACCGCAGGTGACGATGGCCTCGTCCACAGGGCGAAAGGATGTAGGGGTCAGGGTAAAATTTTTTAACACCGAAAGAAGCCTTGCCCGCATTTCTTTCGTTATGGCGCCGGTTTTCATGCGGGGCGGGATTCCACTCCGTTCTACAATGGCTGGGATCAGAACCCGCGGCAGCAGATCTCCTAGGGAATTGATAAAGTCTCTGGCTGCATATTTCTGAATATCGCTCAGAAGCCGGGCATCCAGTTCTTTTTCAGATAATGCGGGCTTTAGATCAATAGATATGCAATATTTCGTAATGTCCTCCGCCTGCATATGGGCAGAGGCGGACAACACCAACGGACCGCTGACACCAAAATGGGTGAAGAGCATTTCACCCTGCTGCGCAAATACCTCTTTTTGTCCACACACTACAGTGAGCCGTACATTTTTTAGAGAAAGACCCATCCAGTCCTGTGTTGGTTCGCGGCATTCGATGGGGACTAGGGAACCGGAAAGCGGTGTTACGCGCAGTCCTGCCTGTCGGGCCATTCGATGTCCGTCCCCTTTGGATCCGGTGGCTGGGTAGGAGATTCCGCCGGTGGCGATGATTACAGCCTGGTGAAGATGGTCTCCATTATGGGTATGCACCCCGCGCACATGATTTTCTGTATCATACAGTATGCTTTGTACCTGCTCCCGTATGACGGGACATTGGAGATGCCGCTCCAATGCGGTGCAAATGTCCGCCGCCCGGTCAGATACAGGAAAGACGCGTCTGCCCCGCTCTGTTTTAAGGGGCACGCCACACGCCTCAAAAAATTCTATTACATCGGAGGGAGAAAAGCGATACAGGGCGCTATATAAAAATTTTTGATTTCGGGTCACATTTTCCAGTACCTGTGCGGGAGAACAGTCGTTGGTTACATTGCAACGGCCTTTGCCGGTAATCCGCAACTTTTTGCCGCAGGACGTATTCTGCTCATACAAAACCGCCTGGTTTCCAGCCTGTGATACTGCGCAGGCGGCCATCATTCCGGCAGGGCCGCCGCCTATTATGGCGATTGTTTGCCTCATTTTGCATCCTCTTTGCCGGCGCCGCGCTTCTCATATACATTGTATTCGTCCCACACCGCTTCCAAATGGGCCAATGTGTCAGACACCATTTCCTGCCGTTTCATGCCGATAGCAGCCAAAATAGCATTTACAATAGACAGCGGTGCCACCAGAGAATCTGCAAAAGAGGCCATGTCGCTTTTGGCACACAACGTGGCGTAAGCGTTTTTGGCGATGGGAGCTTGTAGACTGTCGGTGATAGCGATGACTCGCGCACCGCTGAGCTTTGCAAAGTCTACGGCATTGATGATTCGACTGGAGTAACGGGGAAAGCTGAACGCGATTATAGTGTCGCCTTCTTCTATTTTCATCAGCTGCTCAAAAACTTCGCTGCTGCCTGTATTGCGCAGCAGGTGGACATTGGGGAAGATAAGACTTAAATTATAATCTAAAAATTCTGCCAAAGAGAAGGAAGACCGCATACCGATAATATAAATTTTCCCGGCGGATAAAATAGCGTCCACTGCATCGTCAAAGGCATGCCTATCTATATTTTCTAGTGTTGTCCGAATCCGGTCCGCATCAGCGGACAGTACTGCCTCCAGCACCCCTGCTTCCCGAAATCTGGCATTGGCTACTTCCATACGCTGTACGCTGGTAAGACGTTTCCCAAGCGTATCTTGCATGGCTCGGTGCAGACCAGGATATCCGTCAAAGCCCAATTCGATAGCAAAGCGTACCACGGTGGACTCAGAGACATCCGCATGCATGCCAAGGCGGGAGGCCGTCATATAGGCTGCCTGCTCGCAGTGCTCGATAATAAAAGCGGCAATCCGCTTTTGTCCTTTAGACATGCCAGGCAATGCCTTTTCTATTGTCTCAATCAGATCAAATGCCATACCGGATCCCTTTCCTAATACGCAGCGGCTGCGTCTTTTATCTTTAATATGGACAATTACCTAATGTATCATTATAGCTGACAAGTGCTGAATTGTCAAGAGAGCAGGGCCGTATTGCAAGTGACAGAAATCTTATCCAAAGCAGAGAAACATCCAAAAGATTGACAAGCCCTGCAAATCCTTGTATAATATCTTAATATGATAGCACCTAAAGTATTTCTCATATATTTTATTTTAGGAAAGGCACCTCTTTTATCATGAAAAAATTTGCAATCTTTATTGTATTGCTACTTATATTAACCAGCGTTCTTCCTATAATTGCTGCAGCAGCTGCACTGGAGAGAACAGAGGCGTTCGTACCCCAGTCCCAAGTATATTTGGGGCATCCAGGTTTTGCGCCTCTTGCTGTTCTTGCGGACGGCTCTTTTCTTGTGGGGGAGAATACCATACATTTTGGCCATACTACTAAAATCGCACAGATTCACCGGAGCGAGCCATATCCATCAACCGTTCATACGTTTTCTGACGGACAGCTTCTCTACAGTGTGCAGTTGTTTGTCGGCCCTGTTTCTTTGGAGGGCACTCAGCTCCTGGTATTATATGCTCGCCTCACAGTTGAGAATATTACAGAAAAAGATGTACCCTTTCCTGCCGTATCAAATCGCCTCGTTCCTTTGAATGAGATACCCAGCATGGTTTTCCCGGGAAATAAAGCTGTTTGCGACTATGCGATTGTGGTAGAAGAAGGGGAATCGCTGCCATCGGTGAACCTGGAGCAGCTTGGCACATTTGATGACAATATAAAAGCAATGGAAGCGTATTGGAATACACAGCTTGCTGGAAGTTTCTCTTTTACAGAGATGCCGGAGGAAGCGGGGAAATTGGCTGTTGCTCTTAACACTGGATATGTGGATCTGCTTTGCGGGATTCAGGGGGACGGATGCGGAGCGTATGCACCCCTGCTGCACAAGTCACCCGCAGATGTATCTTGTATGACTTGCTATGATGCGGCGCTTTACTTTATGAAAACAGGAGACACCGACTTTCTCGAGTCCAAGTGGGCGGATTTACAAAGCCGATACATGACGCTTTGCAGCCAAATGGAAATGTATACGTTTACAGCAGCGGGGCAGGAGGAGACTGTCCACCTGCTGCCGGGTGCCGATGCAGGAGCGGCCTTGCATGATAATCTGGATGCACTTACCCAGTTGAAAGCCTTTGCATATTTGTGCCGTGTAAAGGAGCCTGAGAGAGAAGTGGACGTGCAGACGGTTTATCAAAAACTGCTTTCTTCTGTAGAAACAGTCATGCGCAATACTGTATCTTCCTGTACCTCTCACTGGTCCGTTACAAATTTGGAAGGGTCGCTTGACGCGGGAGTTTTTTCTTTATCCTACGAACGCAGCGCGGCTGCCGCGGTGGAATGGTATAAGGGAGACAGTGTTTTTGCTGCTCCAGGGGGTGGCACATATTTGAAACGTCTTGCCCGGCAGCAGCTTCCCTATACAGACCAGACGGCTTCTATCGATGCGGTGGTTTCCCAGCTGGAGGATGATACGCTTGTAATTGGGCAGGGAATCCCCGGTGAATGGCTTTTAGAGGGTGAGGTCCTTTCTTTTGAGAATTATCCGCTCCAGGGGGGCGGCAAATTGGATGGTACGATTACCAGCAAAGAGAATGAAATTCGGATCCGACTTTCTCCTTCCATGCCTACGGCGGCATCTTTGGAGTTTCCGGTATTGTTGAATAATATTGAATATGCCTCCTGCGGATTTGATTCGGAGAATGGGATCGTCAGCGTTCCTGCTGGGATTACGGAGATTACAGTGCATCTGAAAAAAAGCGTGGGGGAGATTACAAGGGCATATCAGTATGAACGGGCACTGGAAGCAGCGATTGCCACTTATGAAGGGATACATTCGGAGGAGTATACCAAGTATTCAATTTCTTTATTTGAACCTGCGCTGAAAGACGCAAAAGCAGCCCGTACCGGGCCGGCATCAGAGATGCACAAAGCTGCTGTCCGACTGGAAAAGGCGGGAAAAATGCTGTCCCGCACACAGTCTGCTTATGTTCTGACGATGGGGGAGGCATCTGATCGACTGCCGGACATGCTGAAGGCAGACAAGATTTGCCAGACGTTTGCCGCCTCCGGAGCCGGCACACTGTCGGAAGTGCTGGTGACAGGTGCTTTTACAGATGGCATCACCGCTGCGGTATATAGTCTGCAAAAAGACGGGTATTCTCCGGGAGACTTGCTGGGAGAATCCAGAGGCGTGGACACAGATGAGGGGATCTCGTTTACGTTTTCTGTGGATTTGGAAGCTGACGCCGGATATTTGCTTGTTCTGTATACGGAAAAGGGACAGATCTCATTGCCTGTATATCAAAAAATGCAGGATGCGCCGCTTTTGTATGGACAGAACGGACAAAGCACCATAGCATATGATCTCGCTTGCATCGGTGCGTCTATACGTGTTACACAGGCTAATTTAAAGGATTTAGACACGTTTTTGGAGAAATGCATCAGTGCGGATATTTCTTCCTACACAAAAGAGTCTCGCAACCGTCTGGAGAAGGAAATGCAGGCGGCAAAGGAGCTTCTAACCACTGCGTCTGTATCAGAAGATCTTTACCAATCTGTTTACAACGATTTAAAGGACGCTTATGCAGCGCTTGCCACCTATCCTTCGGACGACCCGGTAGGACAGACGCCGCCGGCGCTGTATATCGTGCTTGGCATCGCTGTAATCCTGCTGATTATCGGTGGGGTGGGTGCAGTGGCGTCCTATAAAAAGCGAGAATGGTAATGAAAATAAAAAAGAGGGGATTTCCCCTCTTTTTTATTTTGTTAAATGTAGGGTCGTACTCTCAGGCATTAGTAGTGACAGGGCATTAATAAAACGTAGCAACTGCCTGATCCGGTTCTGACACAGGTTCCACTTTTTGCGCTATCAGCACGGGTCCTTCTCCTGCGTATACCTTGTGATTTTTCACTTGAATTTCGCCGGTGACGGTAATCCAGTCATAGCTTTTGTAGTCATCGCTTCTGCCCCACTTGCAGATCATGGCGCTAAACTGAATATCATCTGCGCAGCAGGTCATCACGTGGCGGCCTGCAAACATCCAGCCGGTTCCCAAACTTTTTTCTTTGGCAACCATAGCTTTGAATTGCACCGTTTTACCATGATAAGCGGGCAAGTTTTCACACAGATCCCGATAAAATAAGGCGTAGTCTCTGTCCTCTATTACAATAATAGGTGCCTCCATATCGTAAGGCAGTGGGTCTTCTATTTCGTCGTAGGTGGTTTCTCCCTCCACGTTTTCATATATAATTGCCGCCATCCGGGACAGTCCCCGCACAATTTTGTGCAGTTCTGTATAGTCTGCGCCAACAGCCATCCGATTAAAGATGATCATATCTGCGCTTTGTATCTTATCTACTACCAGGCTGCGCATGTTTTGATTATAGCCGGCAAATGTGGTAGCATCAAAAAATAAGATTTGCTGGCCGATGATCCAATGCTCCGGCGCTGCGCTAAACAAATCGGACAACTGCCACATGCCGTTATATTCTACCAAGATTTTTGTAGCGTCATACTTTTTTTGCAAAATAATTAGTTTTTCTGGAGATAGATCTCCCACTGAATCGATTTCTTCCAAATAGATATCCGGCTCGGCAAACTTCATAGGATCCAATTCAACTTCTCCAGTCTCACAAAGCAGCACTAGGATCCTTTCTCCCTCGCAAAACCGTTTGTCCATGAGGGTTTCCTGTATAAAGGTTGTTTTTCCTGATTCCAGAAAGCCTGTAACCAGATAAACAGGTGTATCTTGCATAACAGTTTTTATCCCTTTCCCAGTCAGTCAAACAATTTTTCCAGCGCCGCTTCCTGCAGACCGGAACCGATTACGCAAAGCCGTCCGGTGACGGATGGGGTGCCAACACGGATATCTGTTTCCCCGGGGGTGTAATCAAAGTGAAACCAGCCTTCATCGCCCGCTACGATGCCCTTCGCCCGCAGCACCATACCAAAACGGCTTTCATCTTCCAATGCATACAGAATTTCTTCTAGACGTGCACGGGTGTAATGGGTGGCGGTTTCTTTCCCCCAACTGATGAATACCTCGTCTGCGTGATGCTGTCCTTCTCCATGGTGATGACCATGCCCGCAGCTGCAACCCTCTCCATGATGCTCGTGGTCGTGGTGTTCACATGTGCAATGTGCTCCGTGATGTTCATGCGTGCCGTGGTTATGTTCGCAACAGCCGTTCCCGTGATGGTGGTGCTCTCCACAAACGGAACAGGTATTATCCTCTTCCAGCAGAGATACTTGGGGCTGCTCCATTGCTTCCAGCAATTGAGCACCGGTAAGCAGGTCCCAAGGAGTGGTGACAATCAATGCATGTTGGTTCTTTTCTTTTAACAGAGAAATACAGCCATTGATCTTTTCTTCCGCCATGCCATCGGTATGACTGAGAACGATGGTTTTTGCGTGCTGTATTTGGTCATTGAAAAATTCACCGAAATTTTTCATATACATTTTGCACTTTTTTGCGTCAACTACCGTGGTGCAGCTGTTCAGTGAAAGTCCATGCTCTGCCGTACCTTCTACAGCACGGATCACATCGGACAGCTTGCCGACGCCGGAAGGTTCGATAAGGATTCGGTCAGGAGCGTAGTCCTGATATACCTGCAGCAGGGCGGTACTAAAATCTCCTACTAAGGAGCAGCAGATGCAGCCAGCATTCATTTCCCGCACCTGCACACCGGATTCTTGCAAGAATCCCCCGTCGATACTGATGTCACCAAATTCATTTTCGATGATTACCAGTTTTTCTCCCGTATATGCCTCTGCGATAAGTTTTTTGATCAGCGTGGTTTTTCCGGCGCCGAGAAATCCGGAAAAAAGATCAATTTTTGTCATATATGTAGCCTCCGTATGTCGTAGTTTTTATTATGCAATTAAACATATACTTTATGTAAAATATATGGCAGGAAATTTTGAGAAACCGCCCCGTCAGAGCGGTTTCTCGCAGAACTTATAGATTTCGCACATGCTTTTTAATTTTACGAATATCAGCCAGCATATGCAGAGCATCTCCTACTATATGGATTTTAGAATCCCGATGATGGATAATCTGCACTGGAATTTCAGTCAGAGGATACCCTAATTTTTGCGCTACCTTGATCATTTCCAAGTCAAAGGAAAACCCATCGATAGTGCAGAGGGAAAAGATTTTCCGGGCACATGTACCATCAAAGCATTTGAATCCGCACTGGGAATCGGTTAGGCGAAATCCGGCGCACACCGCAATTACTTTGATATATATTTTCGACGCCATGCGTCGTAAAAACGTATATCCTGCGTATCCATCCCGGTTTAAATTGCGGGATCCCAAAACAATTTTATCACCAGAGGCGACTTTTTTTGCTGCTGGTCCGATTACATCGGTACCATAAGCTAAGTCGCAGTCTGTATAAAGCACGATATCTCCCGTAGAAGCCAGAACGGCAGTACGTACGGCTGCTCCTTTACCACGGTTTTGTTTATATCCGATACACTGTATCTTGCATAGTCCCTCTTTTTGAATGGCAGCCTGCAAAACGGTTCGGCTGTCATCTGTAGAGCCGTCGTCGCAGAACAAAATTTCCCAGTCCCATCCCTCGCAGGTGCAAAATGCAGTCATGGCGCGGTAAAGGGCGCGGGCGGTGGAGACACAAATCTCGCGCTCATTATACATCGGGATACAAACGGAAAGTTTCATAATCGCTCCAAAATGAGAAAATCGTTCTATAAGGTCAGTACAGTAAAATCCACTTCTACTTTAACGGTCAGGCAGTCACTGGCCAGCAGCCGCTGCCGGCCCTCTATGGGACAGCGATAGTAAAAAGGCGTCATAGTAAACAGGCAGGAGAGCGTGTTCTGGTCCGGCAGATGTATCTGATAGGAAAGCGTCTCTTTATGCGCTACAGTAAAGCCTGCAGGCATTTTTACACCCTCTCCCACACGGGGCTGCCCATATAGCAGGCAACGCATTTCCCACAGATGCTCCCTTCCGGCGGAGGCCACAATCAGCGCGCCGTCCCTCTTCAAAATCCGCATGGCTTCCTCTCTAGGAATGGGTGCAAAAATACTATATATAATGTCCGTACTTTGGTCCTGCAGCGGTATGGCAAAAATATTACCGGCAATAAATTGTACGTTAGTCAGCCCCATATTTTTAGCGAGCTTTGCACCTGCCGCCGCACCGCTTTTAGCTGCATCGACGCCGATCCCGGAACACGGGTGTCCGATCTTTTGAAGCCGATGGGCGATTTGGCAGGTGTGGTATCCTTCGCCGCACCCTGCGTCTGTAAAGAAAATTTCTTTATCACCTGCTGCTTCCCGTCCCAGTCTGGCCGCTGTCTTTGAAATGGGGTCGTACCATCCTCCGGAGAGAAATCGGCTGCGGCAGCGGAGCATTTCTTTGTCGTCTCCGGCTTTCGCATTGTTTTTCTTTCCCGGAGGCAGCAGGTTTACATATCCGGCTGCAGCAATATCATAACAGTGTCTGCGTTCTCCCAGGCAGTACAGACTTGCACCGTCTTTTGTAAGAGGTGTGCCGCACAGGGGGCAGAGCAGATGCGCAAATTCTGCAGCCATTAGCTGACGGTCTCCACAAGCTTTGCGTGAAGGGCATATCTGCCGTCCGGTGCGCCGTTAGTACAAGTGGAAAAAGTGATCATGGTATCTCCTGAGGCAAAGGTGGTGTCAGAGGGAAATTTGGAGTTGGATACCACTTCGCTGGCAAATTCCAGGAAGGACGCTTCTGTTCCAAATTCCGTACGGAAATATTGATAGTCGGATGTGGTTTGATAAATGGACACCGGCTGGTAAATATATACGCCTTCCATTGTATAGATATAGATTTTTGAGTTGTAGAACGTATCTGCGTTTAAAAACTTTGTTACGTCGTGGAACATCATAGATCCCGCTGCAACATTGTGCCCATAAAGCACTGCATTAAAGTTATCGGTAATAGGTTCCTTGGTAGCCGCGTCCAAAAAAATGGATCCGATAGGCAGATAGTTGTGATTATAGGAATGGTCCAGGTAATAGTCGTTGTCTGTCCCCCGCAGGATGGGATAATTAATTTTGGTATTTTCTACATAAATCCATCCGTATACGTCGCTGTTGATTTCGCGCAGAGAAGTCAAACTGGCGCGCATCTGTTCCAGCTGCTGATCATATCCGGATATGTTTGCGGCGCCACCGTCGCCCCTTCCGGAGTTGATTCTGTCAAAAAGAGACTGCAGGGCGGCATCACCGGAAAGGCAGGACAGCGTATTGTTCCAGGGATATGCACCAGCAGTATTTGTCTGTCCGGGGATAAACAAATTGAACTGATCCGAGGCTTCGTCGTATATTTTGCTCCCTTCGATTTTACCCCAAATATTTTGCCCCAGCATAATGAGGCTCACTACAAGAACGGAGCCGAATATTCCAAGAAGCGCCAGCTGCAAAAAATTTGCCGCCTTGCTTCTTTTTCTTTTTTGAGGAGACTTTTCTGTGCTTGGCATTGCGGTATTTTTCTCCATAATATCCTGCGCTGTGAGCGTATCTACCGACTGGATAAAATCCTCCGGTGTAAAGTCCTTGTTGCGTGGGATTTCCACATTTGGCGCCGGGGTCATTGCAAGATCGTGTGTCAAAACTGTTTCAGGAACAGCTTCCAGGATCGGTTCATCCTGGGAGGGCGCCGTTCTTTTCTTTTTATTTTTGGACATAGCTGCTCCTTTCATTCACTTATAATTCATTTAAGGTAAATTTCTACTCTTTGATTATAGCCTCTGCCCACAGGAATTACAATAAGAAATATGTAAACAATCCCGAAATTTTATAGTTTCTTTCAAAATTCCATTGCAAAAGTGCCGGCGTTCATGTACAATATTACTCTAATAGAAAATAAAGGCACCCGCCACGGCTTTCGAGGCGGGCTTGTTGCGTAGGTATAAAAGGCAGAGCAGAAAGGAAGCAAATCGTGGCAGATATATTTGAACTTTTTAAACGGATTGCAGGAGATAAAAAAGATCCATCCGGCCCGCCTACCCATTTGATTGTGGGACTGGGCAATCCCGGAGAGGAGTATATTCGTACCAGGCACAACGCCGGCTTTATTGCCGCGGATCATATCGCCAGATGCTTGGGTACAGAGTGCGCTCGGGTTCGGTTTCATTCTATGAACGCGGCTGTCGAGATCGGCGGTCACCGTGTGCTGCTGATGAAGCCGCAAACCTATATGAACCAGTCCGGGCAGGCAGTGGGGGAGGCGGCGGCCTTCTATAAAGTCCCACCGGAAAATATTATTGTTTTGGTAGACGATATTTATCTGCCGCCGGGACGGATGCGGATCCGCGCGGGTGGCACAGACGGCGGACATAACGGGTTGAAGGACATTATTTATCATCTGGGCGCAGACTCCTTTCCCCGTATCCGCATTGGCGTAGGTGAAAAAAAGCAGGGTGATTTGATAAGCTGGGTACTGGGAAAATTCAGTGAAGCGGATTTGGAACAAATGGCCCCGTGCTTTGCGGCATGCTATGATGCCGCCGCGTTGATTATGGACGGAAAGACAGACGAGGCTATGGGGCGTTTCAACGGCATGAAGCCCCCCGCCGACAAAAAGATAAAACCGGAGCAAGGTACACATGAATAATCCAACATTGCTGCTGAGCACTATGCGTGCCTGTAGAGAATATACGGCTCTTACCGATGCGCTGGCCGCATCCCGCCGCCGGGCGGTGCAGCGGCCGATTTGTGTCAATGGACTGTGCGAGGGGGCTGCCCCTTTGTTTCTCACAGCCCTCACATCCGACGAAACGACTGCGTCTCGTCGAGTACTCCTTTTATATTCCAGTGACAGAGCCGCTGCGGATGAGGCGATGCGCCTGTCTGATATAGGCGTACCGGCGTATCATTTCCCTGTACGGGACTATCAGTTTCACAACACCACCGCCTCTCGTGACTATGAGCACAGGAGGCTTCTTGTGCTGTCTGCCCTTTTATTTACTGATACGCCTATGGTAGTTTGCGCTACAGTTGAATCTGTGCTGCAGACTACGGTTCCTCCGGAGGATCTGATCCACCTTACCTATATGGTGGATATGGAGCGTCCCCTGGATACAGAACGCCTGGCAGAAATTTTAGTGAGCGGCGGATATACTCGGGTGGAACTGGTGGAAGGGCCTGGCCAATTTGCCATGCGTGGCGGAATCATCGATGTGTACCCCCCTGCGGAGGCGCCTATCCGAATCGAATTGTTTGGAGATGAAATTGACCGTATGGGCAATTTTGATCCTGCTACACAGCGGTTCACCGTAGCTATCCGTGAGCCGCTCCGAATCCCTCCCGCGGGGGAAATCGTTATCGGCGATCAAGGACGGGAATTAATTCGTGCTGCCTGTGAAAAACAGCTGAAAAAATTGCAGGGGACGGAGAATGCTCGTGCCATAGATATTTTGCGGGGAGAGCTTGCGGCCTTAGAGAACGAAGCGAATATCAGCTTTGCGGATAAGTATATTCCTTTGATTTATCCTGAGGCGTCTTGCTTTTTGGACTATTATGACGGCCTGGCGGTGCTGTGCGATGCTGCCTCCGTTCAGCAGCAAGCCCAGGCGGCGGAGATGCTCACCATGCAGACTTTGGAGGAGCTGATTGACGCGGGGGAACTGTATCATAAGGTGCGGGGAACCTATATCCATCCGTGGGCACGGATGGAAAAGGCGCTGGAGGTTCTGCCAAGTATATTGGTGGATTCCTTTGCCCGCAGCCATCCGGGGCTTGCTACGGCGGCAGAGTTTCATTTTGTGACCAGACATATTCCTGCATATGGTGGGAATACATCTCTGCTTTTAGAGGACCTGGCACAGTTTGTGCAGGGGAAATATCGTACCGCGGTGTTATGCGCTAATGAGGCAGAAGGCAGAAATATTGCAGATATGCTTATGGGCGAAGGATATACCGCTGCGCTATGTGACGGGGAGCTTGCTTTTTTTGAGGGCGATGGAGTTCGCCACCCTATTGCCGTATTGTATGGAGATGGCGGCGCGGGATTTGAACTGACGGGAGAGCGGTTTGCCTTTCTGAATTATTCAGGAATGCCGGGAACGACTTCCGGCAGAGGAAGGCGCAAAAAATCCGTGCCTAAAAAGAATCGGGAAGCGATACTCTCCTACAACGACTTGGCTGAGGGAGACTATGTAGTCCATGAGGCATATGGAATCGGCTTGTTTGAGGGAATCGAAAATCTGACGGTAGATGGTATGTCCCGAGACTATGTAAAGATCAAATATGCCGGCACGGATCAGCTATTTTTGCCTGTGGATCAGCTGGAACTGCTGTCCAAATATATTGGCGCTGCTGCCGAGGGAGGAGCGGTGCGTCTTTCCAAAATGGGGGGCGCAGATTGGACCAGAGCCAAAAGCAGAGCCAGCGCCTCCGCAAAGGAAATGGCCAAGGAACTGATCGAATTGTACGCTCGCCGCCGCCGGGCCAAGGGAATTGCTTTCCCGCCGGAGGACGATATGGGCCGGCAGTTTTCCGCCGCCTTTCCGTATGAGGAGACGGACAGCCAGCTTACGGCCATTGCGGATGTCAAGCAGGATATGGAAGCGGATTATCCCATGGATCGGATCGTATGCGGAGACGTAGGATATGGAAAAACAGAAGTAGCACTGCGTGCAGCCTTCAAGGCGGTATCCGGCGGGTGTCAGGTGGCGATTTTGGTGCCTACCACAATTTTGGCTTACCAGCATTATCAAACGGCTCTCAGCCGGTTTCGTGGATTTCCAGTTACCGTAGATATGCTGTCCCGTTTTCGGACAAAGGCACAGCAGACGGCGTCCCTGCGTCGGCTGCGCCGGGGAGAGACGGATATCATTATCGGAACGCACCGGCTGATTTCCCAGGATATCGAATTTAAGAAATTGGGGCTTGTTATTGTAGACGAGGAGCAGCGCTTTGGCGTGGCGCAGAAGGAAAAGCTGAAGGAAGCTGCTATCGGTGCGGATATGCTCACCTTGACTGCAACGCCTATTCCACGCACGCTGAATATGGCGATGGGGGGCATCTTAGACATGAGCGTACTGGACGACGTGCCGGGAATGCGGTCTCCTGTACAGACCTATGTGATGGAGCATGAGGATGGAATCTTATATGAAGCTATTCGCCGAGAGCTGCGTCGGGGCGGACAGGTATTTTACCTGAACAACAATGTGGAGTATTTATATACTATTACCGCTAAGCTTGGCCGGGCAATTCCGGAAGCACGGTGTGCGGTGGCCCATGGCCGCATGGATCGGGATGAACTGGAAGAGGTATGGGAAGGACTGGTTCAGGGGGAAATTGATGTGCTGGTTTGTACCACAATTATCGAAACTGGTGTAGATATTCCCAACGCCAATACCCTGATTATTGAAAATGCGGATCGTTTCGGCCTGTCCCAGCTCCACCAGATTCGGGGCCGGGTGGGACGCTCCAGCCGGCGGGCATATGCATATTTTACCTATCCGAAAATGAAGCAGCTATCGGAGATTGCGGACAAACGGCTGCAGGCTATCCGGGAGTATGCGGCTTTTGGCGCAGGCTTTAAAATTGCTCTTCGGGATTTGGAAATCCGGGGGGCCGGCAATTTGCTTGGAGAACAGCAGCATGGTCATATGGAAGCGGTAGGGTACGATATGTACATCAAACTTCTGGAAGAAGCGGTTCTGGAAGAAAAGGGAGAAGAGAAAAAGGTGCGGGTGGAATGTGCGGTCAGTGTTCGTGCCGACGCTTATCTTCCTAAAAGCTATATCCGGGATCAGTCTCAGCGTATGGAAATGTATAGAAAGATTGCCAGAATCCAGTGTGATGAAGACTTCTCCGATATGATCGATGAACTGTGCGACCGGTTTGGGGATCCGCCCAGAAGCGCTATGATGTTGTGCCGTATTGCTCTTTTGCGCGGGCTTGGAATCCAGGCGGGGATGGAGAAAATCGAGGAGCGGGACAGAGAACTGCTGCTCCAGGGAAAAAGTCCGGATCTTACGGCCGTACAGCAGCTTTCTGGTAAATATCCAGGAGCAATTCGTATGACCATCGGCGCATTGCCGGCCATTACGATAAAAAAGCCGCGGGGTGTGCAGACGGTGGACTTTTTGTGCGATTTGTTAACGGAATATATACAGTTTCTTCCGAAAGGCGCACAGGAATAATCGTTTTTGTGTGCTATAATAAAAAAGCGGCTCCATCCGCAGAAAGGGTAGATTCCATGAAAAAAAGATATAAAGGCGCCGCCGCTCTGCTGAGCTTGCTCTTGCTCTTTTCCTGCTGCCTGCAGGGATGTGGGAAGGATTCCAGCGTACCGGTGCTTACGCTTGGGGATGTTTCTATCAGCGAAAATGTATATCATTACTGGGCGAGCACCTATAAAGGGGATTTTTTGTACAGGTATGAGGATGTAAAAAACACAGAAGAATTTTGGAATGGGGAACTGATTGACGGAAAGAGCGCGGCAGAGTATTTTGACACGGTAATTTTGGAAAATATTCAGTATACCCTAGTGTGTATGCAGCTGTTTGACGAGTATGGGCTGGTGATCTCCGCGTCGGAAAAGGAGAATATGCAGGAGCGTATTTCCGATTATCTGAAAGAGTATGCTGATGGAAATCGCAATTTGTTGAATCAGACGCTCGGGGAATACGGCATTAATATGAAGCTTTTGGAAAAGATTTATATTGACGATGCGAAAACTGCAAAGGTATATGATTATTTGTATGGTGAAACTGGACAGACGCCGATTGACGATACGCAGATGGAAGCGTATTATCAAGAGAATTACGTGCATTTGCAGATGATATTTATAAACAATAAATATCAGTACAAAACAGACAGCGGCGGAAAGTATGTTATGGATGAAAAAGGACAGGCTGTTACGGAGGAACTGGATGCAGATACGAAGGCCCGGCGGGACGAGTCCATTCAAAAGGTGCAGGAAGGACTAGAAAACGGCGAATCCTTTGCTGCGCTATACGAGACCTATTCCGAACTAAAGGCATACAAAAATGGATATTATTTTAGTAAGGGTATTGCCTATAACGATCCGATTTATTATGACCTGATCCAAAAGGCGATGGAAATGGAACTCCAGGACACGGCGGTTGTAGAAGGAGAATACGGAACTTGTATTATCCAAAGACTGGAACTGGATGAGGGCGCTTGGAAAAATAAAGAAAACGCAGATTTCTTTGATGCGTTTGAGAATACGGTAGGAGATACTGTTTTTCGAAAGTTTCTCCGAGAGCGTTTTGACGATATTGAAGTGGATGAAGATGCTATTGCTGCATATTCTATCAGGACGGTAACGCCTAACTATACATTTTAAAAAGAGAGGGATTTCCCTCTCTTTTTATTTTTGCCCCCGTTGCTCTATTTTCCGCTATAGGGGTCTTTTTCTTTGGCATTACAACGGGAGCATCCTTTTACAGAATCCGTTACAATAAGTGTGCAGGGGGGTCTGCCATATTTTGCAGGCGAATATGGCGGTCCGTGATCCGGCACGGGCCGTCCGGACTTTTCTGCAAATTTATTTTGCCGCGTTGGCGGCAGGGAGGATGGCATGAAGGAAATAAAATATAAAATAAACCTAGATGTGCGACAAGGAGGGGTTCAGCAAACGCTATCGGGGTTTCGTGCAGGAGAGGCACGTTCCAGAACGGTGTGCATTCATCTGGTGGAAAGAGGAGCGGCGTATCAGGTGCCGCCGGGGTGCACCGTTACCATGTATTTAAGAAAGCCGGACGGTACCGCATGCTACAGTACGTGCGGTGTGGAAGGGGGTGCTGTCGTACACACCTTTACATCCGGTGAGACGGCGGTTCCGGGAGAAGTGCTGTGCGAGGTAAGAATCCTTTCCGTAGAAGGGGATGATTCGACGATATTGTCCTCGCCCCAGTTTGGGATCGTTGTGGAAGATGTGCTCCAGGACGACGGGGCAATTGAATCGAGCAACGAATATTCAGCGCTGACAGAGGCAATCGCAGATGTGCAGTTGAAAGGCGAGGCAGCCGTACAGGCAGCTCAAAATGCGAACGAAGCAGCAGAAGAAGTGCGAGTACTGCTGCCAGGAAAAGCGACAACGTATGTGCTGCAGTGGACGGAGGCGAAGTACGAGGAATATGAAGCAGTAATGGAGGAAAACAAGGCGGTACTGGAAGCAATTGAGAATGCGCCTGTGGGAAGTTGCCATATCGTGCTGCAGGACGGGGAGAAGGAATATCCGTTGTCCAGAATGGAATACGGAGAGGAAAATCAATACTACTTTGCAGCGCCGGTTGTGGAAAGACAGACGCCCTATGAGTATGTGGTATGGCACAAGCCGGCAACAAGATTGGAACCGGCAGAGTGCGGTCTGAGGCAGCGGACGACAGTAAACAGCACGGTAATGAATAGAACAAATTTCCTGCCGCCGGCGACAGCGCTGGTATCGGCCCTTCTGGACAGCAAAGTAACGAAAGAAACGGGTAAGGGACTATCAGCAAACGACTATACGACAGAGGAAAAGGACAAGCTTGCGGGTATTGCAGAGGGTGCGGACAGCGTATCCTTCAATCCATCAAAAACGGAAGGAGAGCAAATTGGAACCCTAACCATTAACGGAGTGGATACTCCATTGTTTGCTTCTGCGGCTACAATTTATTCGGAAGCTACTACCAGTAAAGCGGGGCTTATAAGTGCTTCTGATAAATCCAAATTAGACGGTATAACAACGAACATAAAAAACGGTACATCACCCGGTACTTTGCAGGGGATAATGGGATGCACAGCCAATAAATCAGGGGCTGTGGCGATGGGGCAAAGCAGCACCGCAGCAGGTTCATTTTCCTTTGCCACAGGAAATTTTGCATTTACATCCGGCGGCGGGGACGCTGCTATTGGACACTATGTGCGTTCCTCCGGAACAGGGCAGGTAGTGGTAGGAAAATATAATAAGGAATACGCAGGTCCACCAAATTCGAATGATGCAGGAGGAACACAGTTCATAGTAGGAGTAGGTACTGGAGACACTGCAAGGACAAATGCATTTCGAGTAACATCGGACGGATATTGCCGGGGACAAAACGCGTTTTCAGGATCGGGTGCGGACTATGCAGAGTACTTCGAATGGATGGACGGTAATCCGAATAAGGAAGACCGCCGGGGCTGTTTTGTCACGCTGGAAGGGGACAAAATACGAAAAGCCGATGTAGGGGATGATTATATCTTAGGTGTTGTATCCGCTACACCGGCACTGATTGGCAATACGTACAGCGATATGTGGCAGGGCATGTACATGACGGATATATTTGGAGAACGTCTGACAGAGATGGTAGAAGTACCTGAAACGGTCGACGAACAAACTGGGATGGCAATTCCTGCACATACGGAAACGAGATTTGTCATCAACCCTGCATACGATTCGGACCAGCCGTATGCGGGCCGCAACGAACGGAGCGAATGGGATGCGGTTGGTATTGTGGGGCAGCTTGTCGTAATCGATGACGGTACATGCGAGATAAACGGTTATTGTAGAGTAGCAGAAGGGGGTACAGCAGTAAAGTCGGAAGTGAAAACAAAATACCGTGTAATGGAACGACTGGATGATACTCATGTAAAAATTTTTATTAAATAAAGGGGACGGAATTTGACCGGTTAACATAGTACAATTAGATCGGAAACAAAAAGGGGGGAGAAAATGACAGAAGCACTGATTGCAGCAGGAGCGGCAATTGTTGTAGGCGCGTTTTCGCTGATTGGGGTCATAATTATGAATAACCGTTCCAATGACAGAATGCAAAACGAAATAAAAACTGCCCAGGCGGTGACAGATGAACGGATCAGTGAACTGACAAGAGAGGTACGGCTGCATAACGATTTTGCCAGGCGTGTTCCTGTAATAGAGGAGCAAGTGAAGGCAGCCAATCATAGGCTGTCTGATTTGGAAGAATTTCATAAACCTCAATAAGCTTTTATATTAAAGGAGCGAAAGGAATGGATTTGACAAATATAGCAAGCGTAGCGGCAATCACAGTGATATGTTATCTGATTGCAATTGGAGTAAAGGCTACAAAGGTAAGCAATAAATACATACCCGTTATTTGCGGGATAACAGGCGGGATTTTGGGAATCGTCGGGATGTTCGCAATTCCAGGATATCCGGCGGGGGACGTGATCAATGCTGCGGCTGTGGGGATTGTATCCGGTCTGGCGGCAACCGGCGCCAACCAGGTGTACAAGCAATTAAATAAATTGAATCATGAGAAAGAAGAGGAAGAAAAATGAGCAACAGTAGTTTAGTAAATTATACGAAAATATCACCGAACAGCAACAATCCTAGAAACAATACAATTAAAAAGATCACAATTCATCACTGCGCGGGGAATGCGAGCGTAGAAACACTAGGAAATATTTTTGCACCCACGAGCCGGCAAGCCAGTGCAAACTACGGCATTGGCAGCGACGGACGGGTAGGCATGTATGTAGAAGAGAAAAACCGGGCGTGGACCAGCGGTAGTGCGGAAAACGACCATCAGGCAATCACCATTGAGGTGGCCAACGACGGCGGTGCGCCGGACTGGCATGTAAGCGACACGGCTATGGCTAAGCTGATCCAGCTGTGCGTGGATATCTGCAAACGAAATGGGATTACCAAACTGAATTATACGGGGGATGCCAGCGGCAACCTGACGCGGCACAATATGTTTGCGGCGACAACCTGCCCTGGACCGTATCTCCAAGGGAGATTCCCGTACATAGCCAGTGAAGTGAATAAGCAATTGCAGGGGGGAACTGGAGAAGAGCCCGAAAAGGTAGAAGCAGTATATCATATTTTGGACGGTACAAATGTCGGCAGAGGAACAGACCAGTTAATCCGATATACCGGGACAAGCACCGGTACCAACGAATATGGATTTGAAGTACCTATTGACCGGAACGCGATTGCAGTAACAGGAGTGAAATATGTGGGAAACAGTCCCATACCGGCCGGAGGATATGTATTGTCTGGTCACGGAGAAGCAGGAAAGTGGCTGTATGCCAATATAAATGAAGGAGACCTTGTGGGCGTTTACGACGGCTGGGTGAAGGTGCAGAAAGCATGCTGCAGGACGCTGGACGGCATAGACACAGGCAGAGGCACAAACCAGTTGATTGCCTACACGAAGGGAAGGACTGGGACGAATGCCTATGGATTTGAAGTATGTATCGTAGATGGCGTAGCTACATCGGATGCCATTTACGGAAACGGAAACATATGGGTGGCAGAAGGTACGTATGTATTGTCTGGCCATGGGACTGCGGGCGAGTGGCTGTACGTGCATGTAAAGAAGGGGACCAGAGTGGAAGTAAATACCCAGTATGGTTTTATCAATGTAAAAAAATAATAGAATGAAAACAGGGAGAGACAACGTCTCTCCCTGTTCTGGCCAACCGGACTCAAACAGCTCATTTGCAACATATGCGTTAAAAGTAAAATCGCATACCACAACGGTACGCGATCAGCGTGCAGGATGAAGTTTGGTGAAAGGACAGCAAAAAATAAATGCCGGCGTAGCCGCAGGCATTTTTAGTTTGATACAAAAAGCCTCGAACGCAAATGCGCGTTTGAGGCTCTCGACTGGTGGAGACAGAGGGACTCGAACCCGCGACCTCTCGGATGTGAACCGAACGCTCTAACCAGCTGAGCTATGCCTCCATATGGGACGACAACTGCCGCCCCCATATCGCCCATTTGTTTGGGTTGGCTGGGATAGCAGGGCTCGAACCTACAAAACAGGAGTCAAAGTCCTGTGTGTTACCATTACACCATATCCCAATCTCACTTTTGCAATGGATAGTATATCACAAATCTATGCTGCTGTCAAGAGCAGCCGCGGCGCCTTGACAAAATTTTACCTGCGGAGTACAATATGAAAAAACGTACATTTGGGGGATTTATGGGGAAGCAATATGAAACTGTAGGTATTATCGCCGCTATGCAGATGGAAATAGACGGAATTTGGGCAAAACTCCAAAATCCAACACAAGAAACCATCAGCGGGATCCGGTACGTCCGGGGAATGCTCCACGGAAAAACTGTGATCGCGGCGAAATGTGGCGTCGGCAAAGTATTTGCAGCAGTATGCGCGCAGACTATGATTTTACGGTATGCGCCGGACTGCATCATAAATACCGGCGTTGCAGGTGGGCTGGCGGATGGGCTGCAGGTTCTGGATCTTGTGATTGCCTCTCATGTAGTCCAGCATGATATGGATACCTCCGGACTGGGGGACCCCGTGGGGCTGCTGTCTGGAATCGATATAATACAGATCCCCTGTGACGGGCAGCTGGTATCTGCTCTGCAGCGTAGTGTTCAAATTTTGGAAAAGCAACATATGCTGGGCGTCGTAGCTTCAGGGGACATCTTTGTATGTACCGAACAGCAGCGCAGCCGGATTCGGGACCAGTTTCATGCTGCGGCCTGCGAAATGGAAGGCGGCGCAATTGGGCAGGCGTGTTATTTGAATCAGGTTCCCTTTGGCGTTTTACGCGCTATATCTGACAGTGCCAGCGCAGATTCCGGTATGGACTATCCTGTATTTGCTGCTGCTGCGGCAGAAACAGCAGTGGCTGCAATTGATCAAATGCTGCAGCTATTATAACGAAGAAGTCAGCGCATAGCGCTGACTTCTTACAGTTATTTTATTGGAAGACGACGGATCAGCAATGCAAGATCTGCCGTGGTGTGACTGAGCTGATAGAAAAAGGATTTTCTATCGAAGTAATCGTCCATATCTGAACTGGCGTTTGCAAGCGCACGCATACCGCCCTCATACACGACTGAGCCGCTCAGCCGCTTTTCCAGTTGGGGAATGGTTAAAAAATCATTAATTCCCAGAACAAAACGCACAAATTCAATACAAATATATGCGTCACGGATTTTTACAGATTTATGAAGCGGATAGGCAAAAGCAGATAAAAAGTTGTATTTCATCTGCTTTTTATTTTTCATAAAGGTATGTATTGTAGACAAAATCTGTTCATAGTGCGCGTCAGAAACGGAAACCTTGCAGACTTTTACCGGCGTATCTGTCCCGTTATACAAGTATCGAGAAGGCAATTCTCTTACAAATCCGGCTACAAAAGGAGTATTGTAATATTGTCTGGAAAAAGAATACATTTCAGAAAGATGCGGACTGCTGGACAGCGCCACATGGCTGTATCGCGTTCTTGTAAAGGCGCGTATAAATTTCCCGCTTTTATAATTAGATGCGAGAAATGCAATGTAAATATCTTTCATAGCAAGTCCTCTGCACAAATCATTCATCAATAGTTGATTTGCAATTATTATATCATATTCTCCATAGAAAAGCAAGAATTGTCTATGCGGTCGTTGACTTTTTCAAGTGGGAATTTTTGGCGGATTCCAAAGAACACAGACAATAATAAGCGCCCTCCTGCTGGCAGTAGGAGGGCGCTTTGCGTCATTTCACCAATAGAAAGATTAATAT
>CANRVI010000002.1 GCA_947643245.1 uncultured Clostridia bacterium
AAGCGGCGAAAGCGGGAGGCAGAAGAACAAGCGGCCCTGCGCCGGCGACTTCTTTGGTCGGTGATTATTCTGATTCCGCTGATGTATATTTCCATGGGGCCGATGCTGTCCCTGCCGCTACCGCCCTTTCTGGCCGGGGAAGAAAATGTGCTGGTATATGCGCTCACACAGCTATTTCTCACCTTGCCAGTAATGCTGATCAACAGCAAATTTTTCCGTTCCGGTACGAAAGCTTTGTGGAAGCGTTCGCCTAACATGGATTCCCTGATTGCACTGGGATCTGCGGCGGCACTGTTATACAGCGTATACGCCATATATCAGATGGCATGGACGGCAGGCAGAGGCGCTTTGGACGGGCACTTGGCTCATTCTTTGTATTTTGAAGCTTGTGCCATGATTCTTACCCTGGTCACCGCCGGAAAATACCTGGAAGCACGCTCGAAATCCAAAACTACGGCGGCGCTGGATAAGATGATGGATCTGGCGCCTGCTACCGCCACGGTAATCCGGGACAATGGAGAAGTGGAAATACCTGCCCGTGAAATCGTAGTAGGGGATGTAATTGTGATCCGGCCGGGAGACAGTATTCCCGCAGACGGAACGGTAATCAGCGGCAGCGGATATGTAGACCAGGCCGCCATTACAGGAGAAAGCATCCCGGTGGAGGTAGGAGCGGGCAGCGACGTAATCTGCGCTACAGTGAACCAAAACGGAACCTTTCGTTTCACCGCCTCCAAAGTGGGCGCGGACACGACGCTGGCCCAAATGATTCGGCTTGTAGACGAGGCAGGCAGTTCTAAGGCGCCGGTAGCGCGACTGGCAGATAAAATCAGCGGTGTGTTTGTGCCGGTTGTTATCGCTATTGCTTTCATTGTAGCTGTGGCATGGCTGATTGCCGGAGCAGCGTTTTCCTTTGCCCTGTCCTGCGCCATTTCTGTGCTGGTAGTGTCCTGTCCCTGCGCGCTGGGGCTTGCCACGCCTGTGGCAATTATGGCAGGAACCGGACGGGCCGCGGAGATGGGGATTCTCATAAAATCGGCAAAAGGGCTGGAAACTCTCCACAGTGTAGATACCATTGTGCTGGATAAAACCGGCACTATTACCAGCGGACGCCCGGCAGTGACAGACGCTAAGGTACTGGATCCGAATCTGACTAGGGAGGATTTTCTCCGCCTTTCCGCTGCAGCGGAAGCGGGAAGCGAACATCCTTTGGCAGCGGCAGTACTGGAGTATGTACGCAGCCAGGGAATCGAGGTTCCCCAGGGGCAGTCCTTTGCCGCAGTACCGGGCCGGGGTGTGCGAATCACCTTTTCAGGAAAAGAAGTGTTGGCTGGAAACGAAGCATTTTTGATGGAAGAAGGCATCCTAGAGCAAGACCCTGCCGGGCTGCAAGAAGCTCGAACCCTGTCCGCGCAGCTGTCCGGACAGGGAAAAACCCCTATTTTGTTTGCAGCAGGAGGGAAAGTGGCGGGCATTGTTGCTGCGGCAGACGAAGTGCGACCTACCAGTCGGGCGGCCATCGATACCTTTCACAAAATGGGGCTGCATGTGGTTATGCTTACAGGCGACAACCAGCAGGTAGCTCACGCTGTGTCCGAGCGTCTGGACATCGAAGAAGTGATTGCCGGGGTATTGCCTACAGGAAAAGAAGCCAGCATCCGCTCCCTTCAGGAACAGGGACGGACGGTAGCTATGGCCGGAGACGGGATCAACGACGCGCCTGCCCTGGTGCGGGCAGACGTAGGCATCGCTGTAGGAGCCGGAACGGATATCGCCATGGACTCAGCCGACATCGTATTGATGCGGGACACGCTGCTGGACGCGGCAAGAGGAATTTCTCTGAGCCGCGCGGTACTGCGCAATATCCATATGAATTTGTTTTGGGCGTTCTTCTACAATGTGCTTGGTATTCCTGTAGCAGCGGGACTGTTGTATCCCGCCACAGGGCTACTGCTCAGTCCTATGCTGTGTGCAGCGGCTATGAGTATTAGCTCCCTTTGTGTGGTGACAAATGCCCTGCGGCTGCGTTTTTTCAAAGACAAATTAACAGATACGACAGATGCCGTCTCTGACGGCGATCTGCCGCAAAATATGAAAGGAGCTTCTACAATGACAAAAATTCTGACAGTTGAAGGTATGATGTGCGGACACTGCAAAGCGCATGTGGAAAAGGCGCTGGGAGAGCTTTCCGGCGTTTCCTCCGCTTTGGTGGATCTGGAGTCCAAAACTGCTGCTGTAACTCTTTCTGAAGTGGTGGAGGACGCTATTTTGCAGTCTGCTGTGGAAGAAGCGGGATATACCGTGGTGTCCATAGCAGAAAAGTAAGAGATAATTCAAAGAATTTTCTGCTGAGTCATTGACAGTTCCCTAGGGCATGTGTATAATGAATCCAACTATACTTTATTTTGCAAAAGCTCCGCATCAAAACTTTTCTTTCGTGCGGATCGTTCCTGCAAATCCTGGAGGGAATCAATGACCATTGAACAATTTCTTGCGGATATCAAAAGCGGCCGGACAAAAAAAGTCATATTAGATACAGACGCTTTCAACGAAATCGATGACCAATATGCTATTGCCTACTGCTACCTGGCAGATTCTATCGATCTGCAGGCCGTATATGCCGCACCTTTTCACAATGATAAAAGCGACGGATTTGAAGACGGCATGGTAAAAAGCTACGATGAGATTAAAAAGGTTCTTGCCATGCTTGATCCGGATTATACTACACCGGTGTTTGAAGGCAGCCGCACGACTATCGAAGTAAGCGGCGGTCCGGTAGACAGCCCGGCGGCCCGTCATCTGATTGACTTTGTAAAAAACTCCGATGAGGTTGTATATGTGCTGGCAATTGGCGCCATTACCAATATCGCCTCCGCTTTGATGATGGATCCCTCTATCAAAGACAACATGGTGGTAATTTGGTTGGGCGGCAATCAGATTGACAGTGACAATCTGGGAGAGTTCAACTTGGTACAGGATTTCACTGCCGGCCAGATTCTGCTAAACTCCGGCGTGCCGCTGCTTTTGTGTCCCGCATGGTTTATCGTATGCGTGCTGACCACCAACATTGAACTGACCCGGGATTTGATGGGACACAACACGGTTTGCGACTACCTTGCCGGAATTTCCGAACAGACATGGAAGGATGCAGGCTCTAATCCGGGATGGGTGCGCACCATTTGGGATATTGCCGCACCGGCCATTCTGGATAACCCGGACTGTGCCCAAATGGAGATTATTCCTGCGCCTATTTTTACCGATCAGCGTGTATACGCCTTTGACAGCACGCGTCATAAAATGCTGTATCTGAAGTCTATCAATCGGGAAAAGGTATTCGACGCTACCTGGAAAATTCTCAAAGCCCATAAGGATAAATAAAGATAAAAAAGGGACTGGCACTGCCAGTCCCTTTCTCATTATAAAATGACGACTTCTCCTGCCGCCTGCGGATCGTCACGGATGATCTTTCCCACAGACGGAACGGTAATTCTGCCGCTCCAGGGATTTTTAATACTCACAACCGGTGTGGTAATTGCAGCCTGTACATGAGACTTTTCAAAAGCCAAATCGGTATTGTGCATCTCGCAATCAATTAGCGTAAGATCCTTACAATAGCAAAACGGCTGCGTGCCGGTGATTTTACAGTTGATCAGCGTAAGCCCATCGGAATACCATGCCAGATATTCCCCGCGGATTTCACTGTTTTTCACTGTAATATTTTTCCCATGCCAAAAGGCATCTTTAGTTTGAAAAACACAATTTTCAAAAACAGCGTCCTGGATATACTGGAAGGAATATTTTCCACTAAGCTCCACATGGTCAAAATACAGGTTCGATCCACGCAGCAAAAAGTATTCTCCCGCTGCGGTGCATCGTTTCATGGAAAGTTCGGATACCGACCAACCAAACTCCGGAGAAATAATATTGCAGTCCTGCATTTGTACGCCCCTGGACTCCCGCAGCGCTTTTATCCCATGCAGTTTCGTGTTTTCTATTGTCACATAGTCACAATACCAAAGGGCGGCACGGCACTGCTGTGTCATCTCACAGCGACGAATAATAAGCCGGCTGTTGTGCCAAAACGGATACCGCAAGGCAAAACAGGAATCCTCTGCGATAATATCTGCACTTTCTTTACAGGCGCTTTCCCCGTCTGCCGGACCATCAAAGGTACAGCGTATGATATGTATATTTTTTTCGCCGTATAAGGCACGTTCCGCATCAAAAATTTGATTTTCTATTGTTTTCATCTTCTGCTCCTTGTGAACAGTAAAAGAGAACCGCTTCGCGGTTCTCTTCTCCATTTAGCCGGAAATTTCGTCCAGCAGCGCATTCATCATTTTAAAGTATGCACGCTTTTTCTCACCTGCATCAACAATCGCCTGCTGCTCTTCTTTACCGTATGTCTCTAAGGCTTCCATACCTACCTTGCCTTTGTACAGCCGGTCTGCCGTCTGGGCCAAATTAATGTCTATTGAAACAATTTCGTTACCCTGCTCGCAAATTACCAAATTGGATTTTCCTGCAAGAAGCTCTGCCACAGCCCGAGAGCCCATTCTGGCACCTGCTATCCGGTCCCGCAGCGTTGGATTTCCGCCCCGCACCACATGGGCAAGACGCGCAAATTTTGTTTCCACGCCGGTTTTCTCCTGAATGCGCTTTGCAAACGCTGGATCTGCATAATCAGGGATCAACTCCGACACGATTACAATAAAGCCCCGTTTACCAGCAGCCTTCAACCGCCTTATTTTCTCACACATAGCCTCTTCATCGAAAGGCACTTCGTTGATCACACAAGCTACTGCGCCGCAGGCAATAGCTGTCTGTATAGCGATACCGCCGGCATTGTTGCCCATAACCTCCACTACGTTGCACCGAGCGTGGGATTCGCAGGTATCCCGCAAGCGGTCCACCATTTCTACTACGGTATTCATAGCGGTGTCATAGCCGATAGCATATTCCGTTGAAGTGATGTCGTTGTCAATGGTACAGGGTATACCAATGGTAGGAATACCCCGGTTGGAAAGATCGGTAGCACCTCGGAACGTACCGTCTCCACCGCAGGCCACAATTCCGTCAATTTCATATTTCTTGCATGTGGCAATCGCCCGCGCCATGCCTTCTTCCGTCTTAAACTCCGCGCATCTGTCTGAATACAGAATTGTTCCCCCCAGGGTTACCACATTGGAAACATCCCGGGCCGTCAGCGTACGTACATTGTCGTTTACCAGGCCGCTGTAGCCGCCGTTGATCCCAATCACCTCAACGCCGCTTGCAAGGGCGGCCCGCGTTACGGCACGCACTGCGTTATTCATACCGGGTGCGTCTCCACCGGAGGTGAGCACCCCGATTTTTCTAAAACGTGTTGCCATATTTTTATCTCCTATCTGTATTGGTAAAACATAGTAGTATTATTGTAATACCATACAGATGAAAAATCAAGGGTTTTCTGCGTTTTTGGCTATGTTGCTATTACATACGGCGATATACAATTTTGTAATACGTTTTAGCAGTCATAGAATATACAATGGCGTAAATCAGGGCAAACACCAAAACAGTGCATATGGTGCACACGAGAAACAAAAGCTCATTCTGCAAATTCAGAAGATACAGCAGCTTTGTAAGAATGGGGAGGGCTGCAGCAATATGTACCACTGCCGCCAGCAACGGAATGAAAAAGACAATAACCACCTGGGCGCGTACCGTCTGCTTCACTTCCTGCCGGCTCATCCCCACCTTCTGCATAATAGAAAAACGCTCCTTATCGTCATATCCCTCTACAATCTGCTTATAGTAAATAATCAGTACGGTCGCCATCAAAAACAACGCCCCCAGAAAAATTCCAAGGAAAAACAAGCCTCCATATGTGTCGAAAAAGCTAGAACGACTCAATTCTCTTCCGGAAAATGTGATTTCTTCGGCGCCGGGGAACTCCAGATTTCGTATTTCTTTCAGTTGTCCGGCCAGCTCCATTTTTTCTTCCTGGGTGCCGTCCGTATCAAATGCAATATGGCAGGTGAAGGAATCGTATGATTCCCCATACAGCTCTTTTGCAGCCGCCACCACAGGCGCTGCTGTATCCAGTTCATCGACCACCAGGTAGCAGATTTCCGCAAGATACGCAGTATATGTGCCGATTTCTGGAGAGACTCCGCCCATACCCGCCAGCTGGTAGGAGCATCCTAGGATATCGATAGAGTCCCACTCCTTTGCCTCTTTGCTTTCAAAAACATTCCCCAAGGCATATATCTCTCCCTCACCCACAGAAACATGCTCACCGGACAGTGCATAATAATCGTCTTTTGACAAAATGACAAGCAGATGAATTGCAGAAGAAACATCTTTATCACTGCCGGAAACAAAGGCATTGCCTTTTCGCTGGGTGGATATCGTCAAAGAAGTGGAAACCTCCATGTTTTCCACCTGCCGGCCTGCTTCGGATACCGTTCCTTCCACATAGGCCAGGAGTGCGTCTCTGTCAAAATCTGTTTCAGGAAGATACGTAGCCGATATGTCAATCTCCTGGGGGAACCGGGTATACAGTAAATCGTCTACCCCTACAAACATAGAAACAGTAGTAGAGATCATCACAAGCACTGCGGTGGATAAAATACAGATGCTGGCAAGACCGGCGGCATTTTGCTTCATTCGATAAATCATACCGGATATGGTAGTGAAATGGGCTGGCTTGTAATAATATTTTTTATTTTTGCGCATCAGCTTCAAGAAAATGATGCTTCCAGCCGTAAACAGCAAATATGTGCCTATAATCACCAAAATCGCCGCTACAAAAAACATTTCAAAAGCATCCAGAGGGGATTCAATGGTTAGAGCAATCCAATATCCTGCTCCTAGGGTAAGGGCTCCGGCAAGAGCGGAAATCCACTTCGCCTTTGGTTCCTTTTCTCCGGCACTATTGTCCCGCAGCAATTGAATGGGATTGGCCAACCGCACCTGGAGCAAGTTGAACAAAAGATTCAATACTGCAATCCCCGCAAACAATACCACAGTATATACAATTGACTGGGAGCTGATTTCAAAACTAAAATTGGGGTCAAAGTCCAAAATCCGGTATAAAATCAGCGTGACCAGCTTGTTGAACAGCACGCCAAGCCCAAGCCCTAGAATCATACTGCCCAGATATACATATAGGCTTTCAAAAAGCATGGTAATTCCAATATGCTTTTTTTCTAAGCCTAGAATATTGTAAAGCCCAAACTCCTTTTTGCGCCGTTTAATTACAAAGCTGTTGGTATAGAAAAGAAATATAACTGCAAAAATAGCGGTTACACCCATTCCTATAGACATAAGCGTGCTTAAATTGCTATTTCTAATGGTGGAGGTGTGAAAGGTCAGCGCACACATATTGTAAAACATCATGACTGTTCCGGCACAGGTGAGCAAATACGGCAGATATGTTTGCCGATTGTTTTTCAGACCGGTGGCCGCCAGTCGGGGAAGAAATCCTTTACGCATGCTCCTCACCCCCCACAGACAGCAGGGTGAGGGAAGCGGCGATGTCCGCGTAAAAGGCTTCTTTGGTCCGTTCCCCCCGGTATAATTGGGTAAATACTTCCCCATCCCGGATAAACAGCACACGAGAGGCATGGCTCGCCGCTTTTACGCTGTGGGTCACCATAAGGATCGTCTGTCCCTCTTTGTTGATTTGCGAAAACATATCCAGCAGATTATCGGAAGCACGGGAATCCAGAGCGCCAGTGGGTTCGTCCGCCAAAATAAGCTGCGGTCCGGTTATCAGTGCGCGAGCTACGGCGCACCGCTGCTTTTGTCCTCCGGAAACCTCATAAGGATACTTTTCAAGAATATCTTCTATGTGCAGCTTCCTTGCAATGGGTTCCAGCCGTTCTTCCATCTTCTTGTAGTTCTCTCCGGAAAGCACCAAGGGCAGAAAAATATTGTCCCGGATACAGAAGGTGTCCAGCAAATTAAAGTCCTGGAATACAAATCCCAGCTTTTTTCTTCGAAATACGGACAACTGCTTTTCCGCGATGGATGTTATATCCTCTCCGCCCAGCAACACTTTTCCTCCAGTAGGCCGATCCAGCGAGGCAATAATGTTGAGCAGCGTAGTCTTTCCCGATCCGGATTCTCCCATAATAGCCACATATTCGCCATGTTCCACAGAAAAGTTTACTGCGCTCAGGGCCTGTACCTGCGCGCCTCCAAAGCGTGTGGTATAAATTTTCTTTACATTTTTTACTTCTAACAGCGGCATATAAATATCGTCCTTTCTGTATAATCTGTAATCATTGTACTAAACCGCTGATACAGTTTCCATAGATTCAGCTTACATTTTCCCTTCTATTCTTACATTTTTGTAAGGCTGTTATTCCACCTGCACATCCTGCCTGCCAAAGTGAACGCAGACACAGGTGCCCTCTCCCGGCTTAGAAGTGATGGAGAGTTTATGGCACAGCTTTTGACATACCATATTGCAAAGGTACAATCCAAGTCCGGTAGCCTTTTTATCGATCCGACCATTGCTGCCGGTAAAGCCCCGCTCAAATACCCGTGGCAAGTCCTCGCTACGAATCCCGATTCCCGTATCCTGCATATGCAGCACCGTTCCTGCGTCGTCTGTCCATTCACTCCAAATGCGGATTTCCCCGGCGGCAGTATATTTCAGCGCATTGGATAAAAGCTGTTCCGTCACAAATACCAGCCATTTCTCATCGCTGATCACAGTACGATCCAGCGCTTCGGTAACGATTCCAATCTTTTTATATATAAAAACAGGTGCGTATTTTTTTATCGCCTGACGGACCACATCGGATAAGTTACAGGGCTGGGCACGCAAATCGGCGGCAATAGATCCAATTCGCAGATATTCCAGCGTTAGGCCGGCATATTGCTCAATTTTGAATAGTTCCTGACGCAGCTGGGGCACATCTAAATCGGTATTCTGCTGGAGCAGCAAACTCATGGCTGCAATCGGCGTTTTAATCTGATGCAGCCACAGGGTGTAAAAATTTTCTGCCTCTTGCTGCGTTTGCACCTGTTTGGCCAGAAGCATCTCCCTGTCCTGGCACAAACGCATGATAAGGGCATGAAAATCCTGCTCCTCCAAAGTTTTCGCTGCAGGGAGCTCTTCCAAAAGCACAATACCGCTGCTGCAGACTTGGCAAAGCCTGCGATGCTGCCTGCGGTAACGCATAAAATCCTTTACAGCAACAGGAACCCCTATAACGCAAAATAGAGCCGCTGCATAAAGTATCGCAGGGAGAGGGATTCGAAATAGGACAAACACCACCGTAAAAATAAGAATAAGCAAAAGCAGCAGGAAAAGTAGAATCCTGCGGTCTCGCAGATACTGAAAAAACATATGCATAATCCAACCTTTCTTCTCGGTCGATTTCACAGGGCATACTTCTACGGAATCATATATCCTGCATTTTTCTTCGTTATAATAAAATCGGAAAGACCCACGTCTGCAAGTTTGCGGCGCAGACGGGTCATATTGACAGTGAGCGTATTGTCGTCAATAAAAGCGTCGCTTTCCCAAAGCCTGTGCATAATCGTGTCTCTTGAGACGATGCTCCCACCGTTTTCCATCAACAACTGCAGAATCCGAAATTCATTTTTCGTCAGTTCCGTTTTTTGATTTCGGACCTGAAGCGTAGCATCCGCCAAATTCAGGATAGCGCCTCCCCTCTCCAGTAGTTGAGCAGATGCGCCGAATGAATAGGTCCGGCGCATCAATGCCTGAACCTTAGCACACAACACAGTAAGGTCAAAAGGCTTCGGGATAAAATCATCCGCCCCCATATTCATGGCCATGACAATATTCATTTTGTCCCCCGCTGAAGATAAAAAGATAATCGGAACACTGGACAGGCTGCGAATCTGCTGGCACCAGTAATATCCGTTGAAAAAGGGGAGAGATATATCCAGCAGCACCAGTTGAGGATCAAAAGACGTAAAGGTTTCCAAAACATGTTGGAAATCCCCGGCGCACAGCGTTTTATATCCCCACCGAACAAGCTGATTTTCCACCGCCGTCGCAATGGCAGCGTCATCTTCGACAATCAATATTTTATACATAGCTTGGCTGGCCTCCGCATGTAAAACTGTATCAATATAATAACACAATCATTTTCCGAATGCAACAGAAGGGACGAACAAGGAATGTCTTTCTCCGTTCTCTTGGAAAGGATGCCTCCCTCTGTTACGTTGCGCAAGCGAAATGTAGGTCGCAGGAAAGGGAAAGATGATGCACGCCGCATCTTTGCAAACTTGTTAAATTTCATAAATTCCGGCCCTTTTTGTTGAAACGAAACCCTTTTCATGGTAGAATATTCACAGCAATCAATTTGGAGGACAATATATATGTTTGCAGACTCTTTTTCCTTTGAAACCTTTGAAGGCACAAAATGGACGGCTCCCTATCGCCTACGCCTGCCGGAAAACTACAGCATTGAAAAGAAATATCCCGTTGTGCTGTTTTATCACGCTGCTGGCGAACGGGGGGATGATAACATTATGCAGCTTGCTATCGGACTGCCTGTAGCTATGCAGAATTCGAACAGCCCCTTGTACGACGCCATTATCATTGCTCCTCAATGTCCTAAAGACAAAAAGTGGGTGGACACAGACTGGAGACTGGGCAACTATCGTGTAGACGATACACCGGAGACAGTCTACATTCAAACCGCGCTGGAGCTGCTGGACTATACCTTAAAAAAATATAGCTGCGACAAATCCAGAATTTATATTATGGGTATTTCAATGGGATCCTTTGCGGTATGGGACACCCTGGCTCGTCACGGGGAACGGTTTGCCGCTGCTTTTGCCTGCTGCGGCGCAGGAGACCCGTCGAAGGCAGAACAGATGCGGAATATCCCTATTTGGACATATCACGGCGCATTGGATCCGGAAGTGCCTGCCGACGGAACCAGAAATATGGTGCAGGCCATTCAGGCGGCTGGCGGAGAAAAAATCCATTACACAGAATATCCCGATTTGAATCACTGGAGCTGGGATGCTGCGTATTCCAGCTACGACGATATCCGCGCAATGTTTGAACAGCAAAAAAGCATACAATAAGCACTTGCTCCAGTAGGAGGGGGCACACAGATGAAAAACTGGGGAAAATTTCTGGCACTATTTTTGCTTTTGCCCCTGCTCGGCAGCAGTTTTCTCTCCTGCCGCAACGCAGAGTCACATACGCCAAAGGACGATGCAGAGGATCAGCAAGAAGAAGACTTTCCCCGTACTGGGAAAGACGACATCACCGTATGTATCGACGCCGGTCATGGATTTGGCGATGTGGGGTGCGGACCAGCTTATATAGGTGCCTATGAATATGAAATCACCCTCTGCGTGGCACAACTGCTGCGGGACAAGCTGGAGAAAGAAGGAATTACCGTGATCCTTACTCATGACGGAAGTACCTTTCCCTCCTCAGAAGAAATCAGTAATCTGGCAGACCAGCATAGTATTACCTATAAGCCGGAAAATATGATTGACAACAATGTGTTTAGCGCCTATGAACGGGTGATTTGGGAAAATGTGCTGGATCGTCAGACGGCCGGGGGGCTGGATCTCTTTGTGTCCTTGCATGTAAATTCCGTTGAAAACGCACCGCAAGTTTCCGGCATGTCCATCGACTACTGCGAGGAAAACCCCAACCGCTCCTTTTTGCGGGGCTTTTCCAACAACTTAAAAAAAGCATATTTAAACGCAGAACTAACCGACAGTTTTACCATATTTGAAGATACATACGAAGATTCCTTCATCGTTACAAAGTATACAGAGATTCCATCCGTCCTGATCGAGATGGGATATTCCACCAATATGGACGACGCACAAAGGCTACGTTCTGAAAAATGGCAAAATGCGTTTGCCTCTCTTTTATGTGAGAGAATCTGCTACGCTTTTGGGAAATGATAGCGCCGATGCGTCGTGCTTTCTGTGCAAACTGGCGTATCCCTTCTGCAAAAGAAGGGGAAAACTGCGTTTTTTAACAAAATAAAAATTTCATGCATTTAATTTTTTTCATCTGCTTGACATCCCGGTTTCTGTGGCTATAATGTTTACTATATCTAAAATGCAAAAGGTCAGGGTAAAGCAATGAAAAAAAAGGTTGGCATCGTCGGATACGGCGGCATGGGACAATGGCATGCCTGCAGCATTACCGGCACCACATATTTGGAATCCATCCCCTTTGAAGAAAGCGATGTAGCAGAAGTCGCCGGTGTGTATGACATTGATCCAGAAAAAAGAAGCAAGGCCCAGGCAGACGGATATGCTGTATATCCATCTTTGAATGCGCTGCTGGCAGTTCCTGAAATCGATATCATAGTGGTGGCAACGCCCAATGATGTGCATGAATCCATTGCTGTGCAGGCAATGGAAGCAGGCAAACACGTTATTGTAGAAAAACCGGTGACCATGTCCTGTGAGGCTTTAGACGCTATGATCGCAGCAGCGGAGAAAAACGGCAAAAAATTTTCCGTGCACCAAAATCGCCGTTTTGATGATTATTTTGTAGCTATGAAGCAGCTTGCAGATGAAGGCACAATTGGAGATATCATCAGTATCGAATCCCGGATTCACGGCGATCACGGTGTGCCGGGAGACTGGCGCAAAACAGTGGAACAGGGCGGCGGCATGCTCTACGACTGGGGTGTTCATATGCTGGACCAGCAGCTGTGGATGCTGGGGTATGACGTTGACCGGGTATACGCCCGCTTCGACTATCTTACGGGGATTCCGGTAGATGACGGCTGCTTTGTAGATGTATATTTAAAAAGCGGTAAGGTGCTGCACACGGAAATCTGTACCTATAACTTTATCCCGCTGCCAATGATGTATATGCGAGGCAGAACAGGCACAGCCTTGTTCGGTACCTGGGGAGACGATGTGCAAGTCGTGCGCTGCACGGAATGGGGCGACCACGACAACATCCTGCCGGTAAAGGCTGCGGCAGGACTCACCAAGACGATGGCGCCCCGGACAGGACGCTCCATGGAACAACTTTCTATAAAGCTTCCCAAAACAGACGTCCACGATTACTACCGCAATTTCTGCGCCGCTATTGACAGCAAAGAAGATTTGCTGGTAAACCACCAGCAAATGCGCGTAGTTATGCAGGTAATTATGGCGGCGTTTGAATCTGCCAAAACCGGTACTGTTGTGAAATTATAATGAAAAGCATCGGTTGAGCCTATATCTAACGCGTTGAAAGGTCCGCTAAAAATAAAATGCCCTGTCATTAGACAGGGCATTTTATTCGTCTGCAGAAACTATGTCAACGATCTCCTGAAGGGAAAACAGTTCATTTCCATATGGCTGTGTATTGTTTTCATCAGAGAACAATGTGGCATTGTCGGATTTTTCTTCTCGGGGCATATCCGGGTTGATTCTGGATACAGTCTCTCCGTCAGGTTCTATGCGAAAAAGAGATACTGTTCCCCGCACTCTTTGAAACGCCTGCTCCGGAAGTCCCGAGTTTGGATTCGTTGAATCTATAAAGTAGATATTATAGTCTCCCACTTGCGGGTCCGATTCCCCTTCATATGCTTCATGCAGTATCGTGTTTGCTATTTCTTCATCCGAAAACGATTCAAATATATGTACATCATTATATCGGCTAATATGGTCCTGCAAGGGAATGTAACCTCCCCTGTGTAATATGGTTATAAGATCCCCCTGCTCCAAATCTCCTTTGTAGCATTCGTCAACAGCCAAACTTACTGCTGTAAAAGCATCTCCGTCGAAGGAGGTAAACACAACTTCCTGTATCACACCGCGTACGATTGCGTCAGCTTGTGCAGATAACGTAGATATCTTGCTGTCGAACGCATAATCAGCTTGCGTATATACATCATAACAATTCACGTCATCAGATATCTCATATTTCACCGGAGCATCCGCGGTTAGATCCCGCTTTATCTGTATATCTGGTTTTAAATTAGGCGTGTCTTGCATATGACATCCAGAAAAAATCAATACACATATAAGAAGACTGCTACATATGACCAATATCTTTTTTGCTTTCATAAAAACCTCCTTGAAATGTAATTATTATAGTATATACTTACTTATAATCGGGATATAAATGTATAACTGCAGCATTATCAGCAGCGCTGGGAGTCTTTACAGTCCGACGATGCCCATACTGGCACATGATACTTGATTACTTTCTGTTTTATAATCCTTTGCTGTTTGTAATATCCTTACAGGATTGCCGTCTCTAGCTGTAAAATGGGAAAGTCTTACTTGTAATTATAAACTCATGGGATTCACCCTTTCGTAACTTTATATTTTGATTATATGGTGTTTTTTTGGACAAAATCAACAGGATTTACGTCATATATTGTCGTTGATTTGATTTTTTTATTCAGCAACATTTCCAGTAGAAAATTTTCCCTCCACATAGCGATTCTTTTGTCAAAGCATCCCTTCGAAAAAATCTCCAGTCCCCCCTTGACAAGCGGCCCACGGTATGCTACGTTGATATATACAAATATTCATGCGGACCATGTTGTCCGGTAGATTTTTATCTCGTCGTGCCAAGAGAGCCGCTTGGTGGGTGTAAAAGCGGACGCGACAGCCGGATGGTACCAGCCGCAGGTGTAAATTTATAATAATTGAGTGAAACGCTCGGGTGGAACCGTGCGGACATTGTCCTCACCCCGACACATTTTTGTCGGTGCGGGGATTTTTTCTTTTCCCGTACCGTAAGAAAAAAGGAAAGGATAAAAAATTATGCGGATTCAATTTGAAAACGGTCCAACAATGGAACCCGAACAGGTAGCTTCTATATACGACTTGGCTGCCCAGGCGGGCGCTATCTCCCGGGAGGTAATCGCTGCTGAAATCGATGGAGTGGTCATGGATCTTACTTCCGTAGTATCTCAGGACGCCAACATTCGCCTGCTTACCTTTGCCGATGAAGCAGGACAGCGGGTATTCAATCACACTGCAAGCCACATTCTGGCCCAGGCGGTAAAACGCCTGTATCCCGAAACGAAACTGGCAATTGGGCCTGCCATTGACAACGGATTTTACTACGATTTTGATTCAGAAATTTCCTTTACCCCCGAAATTCTTACAAAATTGGAAGGGGAAATGAAGAAAATTGTAAAGGAAAACCTACGTTTGGAGCGATTTACACTGTCTCGAGATGAGGCAATCGCCCATATGGAGGCTGCAGGAGAGCCCTACAAAGTACAGCTGATTTCCCGCGTTCCCCAGGGCGAGGAAATTTCTTTCTACCGGCAGGGGGAATTTACCGATCTGTGTGCTGGGGCCCACCTATTTGCTACAGGACTTGTAAAGGCCATAAAGCTTACCTCCTGTACAGGCGCTTACTGGGAAGGTAACAGCAACAACAAAATGCTGCAGCGTATCTACGGTACGGCCTTTCCCAAAAAAGATCAGCTAAATGCATATCTGACTATGGTTGAGGAAGCAAAAAAGCGGGATCACAACAAAATTGGCCGGGAATTGGAGTATTTCACTACAGTAGATGTAATTGGTCAGGGGCTGCCAATTCTGATGCCCAAGGGCGCAAAGGTAATCCAGACTCTGCAGCGGTTTGTAGAAGATGAAGAAGCCCGCCGAGGATACGTGCTTACAAAAACGCCCTACATGGCAAAGCGTGAGCTGTACAAAATATCCGGACACTGGGATCACTACCGGGACGGTATGTTTGTTTTGGGCGATCCAGATGACGAAAGCAAGGAATGCCTTGCGCTGCGGCCGATGACCTGTCCCTTCCAGTATCAGGTATATCTAAATAAAAAGCGTTCCTACCGGGATCTGCCTATGCGGCTTGCAGAAACCTCCACCCTGTTCCGCAACGAGGATTCGGGAGAAATGCATGGACTAATCCGTGTACGCCAGTTTACGATTTCCGAAGCACATATCGTGCTGCGCCCCGACCAGCTTGCCCAAGAGTTCAAGGGCTGTTTGGAGCTTGCAAACTATATGCTTGAACTTTTGGGTCTGGCAGAGGACTGCACCTACCGGTTCTCTCAGTGGGATCCTAATAATCGGGAAAAATATGAAGGTACCACTGAACAGTGGGAGGAAGCCCAGGCAGTCATGAAAAACCTGTTAGACGAAATTGGGCTAGAATATAAAATCGGTATTGATGAAGCCGCTTTCTACGGACCTAAACTGGACATTCAGATCAAGAACGTCCACGGCAAGGAAGACACGCTGATCACCCTGCAGATTGATATGCTGCTGGCTGAAAAATTTGGTATGGAATATACCGATTCAGACAATACGCAAAAAACGCCGTATATCATCCACCGTACCAGCATCGGTTGCTACGAACGCACCTTGGCACTGTTGCTGGAAAAATATGCCGGCGCGCTGCCAGTGTGGATTGCGCCTGTACAAGTGACCGTGCTGCCAGTGTCCAATCTGTTTGAAGAATATGCTGTGCAGGTGCGCGATAAGCTGCAGACCGCCGGTATCCGGGTAGAAATGGACGCTCGCAATGAAAAGATTGGCTATCGTGTACGGGAAGCACAGCTCTCCAAGGTTCCGTATATGGCCATTGTAGGGGCCGATGAACAGGAAGCCGGAACAGTATCTGTCCGTGCCCGGAAAGAGGGAGAAGGCGGACTCCTGTCTGTGGACAACTTTATACAAAAGGTTCTCTTAGAAATCGCCGAAAAAAGAAAATAAGAAAAGCGCTCCCGTAAACGGGAGCGTTTTTCGTTCCTACGGCGTAGAGAAATAAAAAAGAGGGACGATGTCCCTCTTTTTAAAACTGATTCGCCGGAGAAATGGCGTTCAAATCCTCAAAGGTTAAAATATCAGATAAAATATAGTTGGATACAAACATCCCCGCATGGGTCAGCGCAATGTTATCTCCTCGCCGTACCATATAACCCTTTTTCAAATAAAAGGGCAGCTTGGCGCCATATAATTCCAGAAAATCACTGCCAAAGGTGCGCTGAAATTCCCCCAAAGGCAGTCCGTCCGATAGGCGAAACTTCAGCATAATATATTCGCCCATCCGTGCTTTCCCCTTTATCTCTTCAGAAGAAACAGTAATACCAATATCACTTGCAATATGTTCAATTCCCTTGATATATGCCTGTACATTGGGAATAAAAGAAAACCGTGTCCCATTAAAAAAAGAATGCGCGCTGGGGCCAAGTCCCAAATATTCTTCGCAGTTCCAATATTTTAAATTGTGCTTACACATCTTCCCTGGTCGGGCAAAATTGCTGATCTCATACTGCTTGTACCCCCGCTTTTCCAGCATAGCACAGGCAGCGCGGTACATATCAAACTCCATATCCTCATCTGGAAGAGACAGCTGATGACGGAGCTTATAAAAAGGAGTGCCTGGTTCAATTTTTAAATTATACAACGAAACGTGCTCTGGCCGCAGCCGAGTAACATAATCAACGGACCCAAGCAGACTTTCCTGCGTCTGCCGTGGGATCCCAAACATAAGATCCACACTAATATTTTCAATTTTTGCCCGCCGTGCGTCCTGGAAGCACTGCTCAAAGTCCCCACGGCTGTGGATCCTGGACAAACCCTGCAGTTCTCCTTCATGGGCAGATTGCAATCCGATACTAATCCGATTTACGCCGGCACGACGCATGCGGACTAATGTTCTATATGTGACAGTGGCGGGATTTACCTCTACAGAAAATTCTACATTTTTAGCCAAATGAAAAGTATGACGCACTCCACGAATCAACCGGAGCAGCTGCTCTTCCGGCAAAACTGTTGGGGTTCCGCCGCCGATATATACACTGTCCGGCGTGCGCTGAGATACAGCGCTTTTATAATATTCCATATGGGAAAGCAGGGCATTTACATAGCGTTCATAAATTGTTTCATCCCCGGGAGCGAAAGAATAAAAATCGCAATATGCACACTTGCTGCGGCAAAAAGGTATATGCACATAGATCCCAAGCTTTCCGCCCACATTTTTTTGAACGACAGGCATAGTCGCTGCCTCCTTTCCCTGTTATCGCAATATTACACCAAAATACATGATCACACTGCCTATGATACCACAAATTGAGATCCTGCGCAAGTCGTTTTCATGCCGAGTTCTTCTGAATGTCTGAATTTACTGTGAATTTACAGGGATTCTATTGAAATAAAATGGAATTTATTATATAATGTATTGTGTGTTTTAATAGCACAAAAAATCCGGGTAACAGGAAAGGAAGAAAAATTGTGAAAGAATTTCATGTAGAGACCAAGTGCATCCAGGAAGGCTGGAAGCCCTCCAACGGAGAAGCCCGCGTGCTTCCCATCTATCAGAGTACTACTTATAAATATGACAGCGGAGAGCATCTCGGTCAGCTGTTCGACCTGTCCGCACCCGGACATATGTATACGAGAATTTCAAACCCCACTGTAGCATGTGTGGAAGAGAAAATCGCTGCTCTAGAAGGAGGCGTAGGTGCTATGTGCACATCCTCCGGCCAGGCTGCTTCTCTGCTTTCTATTTTTAACATTACAAGTGCTGGAGAAAATTTTGTTTCCTGCTCCACCATTTACGGAGGCACCGTGAACTTGTTCGCCGTCACCATGAAGCGTATGGGTATTGAAGTGCGCTTTGCCAGACCGGACATGACAGACGAGGAAATTCACGCTTTATTTGACGAGAAAACCCGGCTGGTATTCGGGGAAACCATCGCAAACCCTGCGCTGAACGTGCTGGATATCGAACGATTTGCCGCCATTGCACATACACATAATGTGCCGCTGATCATCGACAATACATTTGCTACACCAGTGATCTGCCGTCCTTTTGAGTTTGGTGCAGATATCGTCATCCATTCCACCACAAAATATTTGGACGGACATGCTTCTGTAGTAGGCGGTGTCATTGTAGACAGCGGAAAATTTGACTGGCAGGCCAGCGGAAAATATCCCGAACTGACCACACCGGACGAAAGCTATCACGGCGTAGTATACACCCGGGATTTCGGCAGCGCCGCATATATCACAAAAGCCCGTGTACAACTGATGCGGGATATGGGCACAACTCCCCAGCCTATCGCTATGTATATTCTGAACTTGGGACTGGAAACACTGGCCCTTCGTATGGAGCGCCATTTTGAAAACGGCCTGGCCGTGGCAAAATATTTAGAAGGGCATGATAAAATCAGTTGGGTCAACAATCCTGCACTGCCCTCGAACACACAATATGAAAGATGTCAAAAATATTTGGGCGGTAAGTCCTGCGGTGTTGTATCCTTTGGGGTGAAGGGCGGCAGAGACGCGGCTATGCGGTTTATGAATCACCTGCAGCTGGCACAGATTGTTGTACATGTTGCGGATGCACGCACCTGTGTACTCCATCCCGCATCTACTACCCATCGTCAGCTGACCGATCAGCAGCTGGTAGATGCAGGCATCGGTCCGGATTTGATCCGTATGTCGGTAGGTATAGAAAACATCAATGATATTTTGGCCGATATTGAAAACGCCCTGTCTCAGGTATAAAAACAGATACCAAAGGCATAACTAACCATAACGGAGGATAAGCCGTTGCCAATTAAAATTCCAAACGCTTTGCCCGCAACGGAAACGCTGCAAAGCGAAAATATTTTCGTCATAACAGAAAATAGGGCTATCACCCAGGACATACGGCCACTGAAAATCGCCATCCTGAATCTGATGCCTACAAAAATTACCACGGAAACCCAACTCGCCCGACTCTTGGGCAATACGCCGCTGCAGGTAGAACTGGAGTTGCTGCATACAGCTACGCATATGGCACGCAATACATCCGCCGAGCATATGCTCTCTTTCTACCGTACTTGGGAGGATGTGCAGAATGAAAAATTTGACGGCATGATTATTACCGGTGCGCCGGTAGAAAAAATGGAATTTGAAGCGGTTTCCTACTGGGACGAGTTATGCCAAGTTATGGAGTGGTCGAAAACGCACGTAACCAGCACCCTTCATATCTGTTGGGGCGCACAGGCCGGGTTGTATTATCATTATGGCATTGAAAAATATCCCCTGCCGGAAAAGCTATCCGGGATCTTTCCGCATAAGAAGGACCGGAAAACCTCTATTCTACTGCGGGGGTTCGACGATAGTTTTATGATCCCCCACTCACGCCATACAACAGTGCAGCGGCAAGATATTGAAGCTGTGCCGGAGTTAAAAATTCTTGCCTCCGGGGAAGAGGATCGAGTAGGCGTATTCGCCGTATCCAATCAGGGCGGCAGTCAGATTTTTGTCACCGGACACCCGGAATATGACGGAGAAACCCTGAAAAGCGAATATCTGCGGGACAAGGCCGCAGGCCTTGCCCCGGCCCTGCCGGAGAATTATTTCCCAGCCGGAGATGATACAAAGGATCCCATCGTCACTTGGCGCAGCCACGCAAACCTGCTGTATTCCAACTGGCTAAACTACTTCGTATATCAAACCACACCTTATAACATCGAACAAATCGGTTGAACAAAGGAGACTGGCAATGGCAGATCAACCCCACGCAAAAACCCAAACCTTTTCCATTCATGACGAAAGGGACCGAACAATCCGAGATATTCTCACGGCGGTATATCAGGCGCTCCAGGAAAAAGGATACGACCCCATCAATCAGATGGTAGGATACATTCTCTCTGAGGATCCTACCTATATCACCAATCACAAAAACGCGCGGGCGCTGATTTGCCGGATTGACCGGGACGAATTGATGGGGGCCCTTGTGAAATACTATTTGGGACTGGGCTGAGCTCTCAAAATTGGGCAGGAGATACGGCGTATGATCGTTTATAAATTATCAATAAACGCCAAGACTGGCGCCCCTGCCTACACACAGGTAGATGCGCTTCCGCCAGGCGCCGCTGTGGCCCTGGGAAATTTTGACGGGGTACACAGAGGACATCAACAGTTGTTTTCCAAGGCAAAAACCGCAGGCTGCCCCAACAGCGCTGCGTGGACGTTTACGCGCCTTGCCAAACCTGTAGACACAGTACCCTTTCTTACCGATACGAAGACCAAGCTGCGGCTTTTTGCTGCGTGCGGTTTGAATTATGCGGTTTTAGAGGATTTTGAAGCAGTACGCTCCCAGACTCCCGCCGCCTTTGCAAGGCAGTATCTTCCCGGGCAGCTTCTGGCAGGGAGTGTGATCTGCGGTTTTAACTTTCGTTTTGGAAAAGGCGGAGTAGGAGACGCGGACACCCTAAAGGCGTATCTTGACCCTGCAGGGATCTCCGTCATGATTGAAAAACCGGTCTTATGGAAAAACCGAATTGTTTCTTCCAGCGCTATACGCAGCTGTATATTAGACGGAGATATGGACATGGCCCATGAACTTTTAGGCCATCCTTTTTCCATATCCTTTCCCGTAGTGCGGGGCAAACAGCTTGGACGAACCATTGGTATTCCCACCATCAATCAAAGCTTTCCGGCGGGGCATATCATTCCCAAAAGTGGGATTTATGCCTGTACCTGCAATGTAGGCGAAGACATTTTTTTAGGGGTAGCCAATATTGGCGTGCGGCCCACAGTTACGGGAGGGCATGTTCCGGTAAATTGTGAAACCCATATTATTGACTATAACGGACTTCTATACGGAAAAGAAATTCAGGTGAATTTTTTTCACCGTCTGCGGGATGAGATTCGATTTGCAGATATCTCAGAGTTGAAGGCGCAAGTGCAGCGCGATATACAAACCACAATTCATTATTTCGAAACTACATATGGCGGCTGATGTCGCCCCGCTTGCAGCGCATCCGCTATGGATGCGTTTCTATGTAAGAAAGGAGATAGAATCCAATGCATAAAAAGAAAAGGCTTGCAGTAATCCTGATGTTCGCGATACTCTTTGCAGCAGGCGCCGTCCTCCTGTGCGCGCCGGTTGTGGCGCTGGAGGAACCTACTGTTTCCAACGCAAAAGGGATCTATCTCTACAATTTGGAAAACAATCAGGCAGTCTTTTCACTAAATGCCGAAGAAAAACTTTATCCCACCTCTACTGTCAAGATTATGACAGGCATTCTCGCCATAGAAAATCTATCCGACAGACTGAATGAAAATATTACTGTAACAGCAGAAATGACGGCAGCGGTACGAGGGAACAATATTGGACTTGCAGCAGGTGAAGTGGTTACCATAGACAGCATGATCCGGGCGCTTCTGGTCAATGGTGCGAACGACGCAGCCTATGTGCTGGCTCATACCATATCTGGTTCGACTGAAGAATTTGTAATGTTGATGAACACAAAGGCCAAGGAACTGGGCGCCCATCATACTTACTATACCAATCCTACTGGGATGCACGATGAAAATATGTATTCTACTGCGGCAGATACGGCACAAATCGCCAAATACGCTTACAGTCTGGATTTATTTATGGAGGCCACCTCATCTGTGCGGTATGTTATGCCCGCAACCAATCGTTCCGAGGCACGTACACTTCATAACCGCAATTGCCTCTTGTCTGTATATTATGATAAAAATTATTATAACGAGCAGGCTCGTGGTATGAATGCGGGCTCTACTCCAGAAGGGGGGCACAGCGTTGTAACTGCCGCCACAGACGGAGAGCTGACCTATATCTCGGTGGTGATGGGAGCAGATACAATAGAGGGAAAGGTTTATTCCTACATTAATACAACAAATTTGCTGGACTGGGCCTTTGATTCCTTTACATATACCCAAGTTCTCTCTCCCGAACAGATCGTGTGCGAAATTCCCGTTACACTATCTACGGCGGTAGACTATGTAACGCTAGTATCAACAGATACGCTGCGGGTATATCTCCCTTCTGATATAAATGTAGAAGAAGAAATTGAAATCAGCTATATTACAAATAGTGAATCACTGCAGGCCCCCGTTCACGAGGGACAGGTAGTAGGCAGTGTCACAGCCATCTATGACGGTGAAGTCATTGGTACTTCCCAGCTTGTTGCTACTACAGATGTATCCAGAAGCGACCTGCTGTATGGGCTTCACAAAATTGAACAGTTTACAAAGAGCCGTTTCTTTATCGCTGCGCTGATTTCCGCAATTATTTTTACATTAATATATATTTTTGGCACAGCAATTCTACGTCAAAAGAAAGGAAAAAAGCGAATGCGGTTTTAAGCCGCTCCCGTTGCTTTGCTTCCAATACCCATGAAACGAAAACATTTGGCTCCCGTAGTCCTTCTGCTGTATTTATGCAGTCTTTTCCTGTGGAGCGGTTGTACGATTCAAGCAGAATACTTGATCGGAGACGTAAACGGAGATGGAATTGTAGACATGCGGGATGCATGTGCTCTGCATCGATACTTGTCCGGCCGATTCACTCCTATCTCTGCGAAAAACGCAGATTTAAGCTTTGACGGAGCAATTACAGATATAGATGCCGAGGTTCTGCGCCAGTATCTTGCAGGAATCAGTAATCCAGGCACCCGGTACGCTGCTATCACCATTAATGGCGTGGAACTGAATGCATATCAGATCGTAGTATCCAAAAGCGACGGAGACTTTTCCTATTGGGCGGCAGATCAGCTTAGCGATACATTGGAAAACTTCTGCGGTGTGCGTCTGCCCATTGTTACAGACGATAAAGCGGAAACGGAATATGAGATTCTCATCGGTAATACGAATCTGATAGTCACTGAGGACAGCGCAGAGTTTCCCGCATTATCCTATATGATCTATGCAGAGGATACCAAAATTGTACTTTTAGGGCCCAATTTTATGGTTGGCGGCGGTGTGGGGTTTCTTACACATGAACTGCTGCGCAGCAGTGATGCCTGGAACACACAAGTCGATATTACCATTCCCACAGAGAAACAAATACAAAAATACCATCCGCAAGCCGCGCAAAGCGTCATTCTAATCATTGGAGACGGCATGGGGCAAAACCATATCCAAATGGCCTGCGATCCAGAAGCGTACGTGCGAGACGAGGAGGGAATGGAAATGCCCGCTTCCAAAGAGGCTATCGAAACCTTTTGGGCGGCGCAGTTCCCGGTAGCGGGAACTGCTGCCACAAATAATATACTTGGTGGGGTGACAGACTCATCCGCATCGGCTACAGCGTTGGCTACCGGTTGGAAAACCCGCAACGGCGTAATCGGTATGCGTCCAAATGCATTTTTAGGCGGCGAAACCGAGTCCCTACGTTCTGTACAAAATGTGCGGGAGCTTGCTTCCCTTTCCGGGAAAACCACGGCAATTCTTTCTACAGACAGAATTACCGGAGCGACCCCCAACAGTTTTTTGGTACATCACAGCTACCGGTTTGATTACAATATTATAGAACAGCAGCAAGAGGCTCTTTCGGAAAGCGAGCTTGCATGTGATTTCCTTTGGTGCAGCTACGACGACAATGCATTTTTGAGCCAGTTGCAGAAAGCCCTTCATGCAGCAGCCTCCAACAATAGCGGCTTTTTTCTAATGGCAGAGGAAGCCATGATAGACAAATATGCCACCAAGCTGGACTACAACGAAACCATTCGTACCGTTTCCAGGCTGAACGACTGTGTCGCCTATGCGGCTCTTACAGCAGTCTGTCATCCGGATATTGCTGTAATTGTGACTGCGGATCATGAAACCGGAGGTCTGACTGTTTCAGAGGATGGGGTCTATACCTGGACCTCTGACGGGGAGCACACGGGTACACCTGTACCGGTATATGCAATTGGCGCTGGTACTGAAATGTTTCACAGTACCCTTGTAGAAAATACGGATATTGCCAAATACATTGCGTCTGTATTTGGTGCCTCCTCTTTTGGAGGATAGAAAAAACGGAGCTTAAACAGTTACACTGCTTAAGCTCCGTTTTTTAAGTTACCCGTGAGCGTTTTCATAAGCCTGTCTGATACTCTCCGGCATATCCTCCGGCTGCATAGACTGCAGACGTGCTTCATTTCCCTCTCGAATCGCCTCTTCATAATACCAGCACTTATAGGAAAGCATGTCCAACACACGGTTCATACGTTCTATCTCCGCTTCTACGCTGGCTTTTTGCTTAAGAAAAAGCTCCCTGCGCAGGGCATATGTCTGCGGGCCCTGTGCACACCACTCCATAAATTGCTTAATTTCTTTGATCTCCATACCTGATTTTTTCAGACACTCAATTACCCGAATTGCCTCTATTTCCTTTTCATCAAACTGACGAACCCCGGAAACCCGTTTGATGTTCGGAAATAATCCCTCTTTGTCGTAATAACGCAAAGTGGAAACAGGCAATCCAAACAGCTGCGATACTTGACCGATAGTATACATGATGCACCCTTTTCATTTTTTAAAAAAATTTTCAAAAAGGTATTGACCTAAAGTTAAGTTTAGGGTTTATACTAATTGTATCAAAGAAAAGCTACCCTGTCAATCATATTTTACGGAGGCTTAAAAATGGCAAAAAACGTTTTGATTATCAGTACCAGTTTGCGCAGCAGGAGCAATTCGGAAGCTCTTGCAGATGCTTTTCTTGCAGGGGCAAAAGCCGCGGGAAACACTGTAGAAAAAGTTACGCTGCAGCAAAAAAATCTATTCTTTTGTAAGGGCTGTCTGGCCTGTCAAAAGCAAAAAACATGCGTAATACAGGATGATGCTGGAGAAATTGTAGAAAAAATGCGGAAGGCGGATATAATCGCTTTTGCAACCCCCATTTATTATTATGAAATGAGCGGCCAGATGAAAACATTGCTGGACCGGGCAAATTCACTGTATTCCTCTGATTACGCATTTCAAGATATTTATATGCTCACAGCGGCGGCGGAAGATGAATCCCATGTACCGGAGCGGGCAATTAGTGGGCTGCAGGGATGGATCGACTGTTTTGAAAAGGCTGCACTTGCCGGCACGGTATTTGCTGGCGGAGTAAACGCCCCTGGAACAATTGATGGTCATCCGGCATTAGAAAAAGCGTACACCATGGGAATTACAATTCAATAAAGGAGGCTTTTGATATGAAAGAAAATTTAATTTTAGACAAAGAATGGGACAAAACATTTCCTCAAAGTGACAAGGTACACCATAGAAAGATTACGTTTCACAATCGGTATGGTATCACCTTGGCTGCCGATTTGTATAAACCTAAAAAGTCGTCTAAAGAAAAACTGCCCGCCCTTGCAGTTTGCGGTCCATTCGGCGCTGTAAAGGAGCAGGCCGCCGGTTTATACGCACAAGCAATGGCCGAGAGAGGATTTATTACAATTGCCTTTGATCCCTCTTTTATAGGAGAAAGCGGAGGGAGTCCCCGCTATGTTGCCTCTCCGGATATCAATACAGAAGACTTCCAGGCCGCTGTAGACTTTCTGTCCGTCCAGGATACGGTGAACCCAGAAAAAATCGGTGTTCTTGGTATTTGCGGATGGGGCGGCATGGCACTGAATGCAGCTGCAACCGATACACGGATTCGGGCGACCGTGGCTGTAACTATGTATGACATGACCCGTGTAAATGCAAAAGGATATTTTGATGCGGAAGACAGTGCGGATATGCGCTATGAAAAACGCAAAGCTTTAAATGCACAGAGAACCGTAGATTACAGAAATGGAAGCTATGCAAGAGCGGGAGGAGTTGTAAACCCGCTGCCTGCAGATGCGCCTTTCTTCGTAAAGGATTATTACAATTATTATAAAACAAATCGTGGGTATCATAAAAGATCTCTTAACTCCAACGAGGGCTGGAATACAACATCTGCCCTGTCCTTTTTAAACATGCCTATTTTGCAGTACAGCAGTGAAATACGTAGTGCCGTACTACTTGTGCACGGAGAAAAGGCGCATTCCTGCTATTTCAGCAAGGACGCTTTTGAAAAGCTGACAGGAGATAATAAAAAGCTATTGATTGTTCCAGGGGCTGTGCATACAGATTTATACGATAATACAGACATGATCCCCTTTGATACAATTACAGACTTTTTGATAGAACATATGTAATGGCGGAAAAAGGAATAAAAAGGGACAGCTTTTCTGCTGTCCCTTTTTCCCTGCTTAGCCTTCAAGTATTTAGTCTGCTTTTCCGTCTGAGCCGCAAAGCTGTATCTTGTGCTTACAAAGTGCAATTACAGCCTCTCTTGCCGGACCCATATATTTCTTAGGATCAATCATCCCTGCATCCTCCAAAGCGCTGCGCACTGCTTTTGTCGCTGCTGCACGCAGTTCTGTTGCAAAGTTTACTTTGTTGATTCCCAGTTCAATGGTACGGCGGATCATTTCGTCGGGAATGCCGGAACCTCCGTGCAGCACTAGAGGTGCATCGATTTTATCCCGCAGAGTCGCCAAAAGTTCAAAGTTCAGCTTCGGCTCTCCCTTATAGAAGCCATGAGCTGTCCCGATAGCAACAGCAAAAATATCCACGCCGGTACGGGTAAAGAAATCCACTGCTTCTGCCGGATCGGTATATGCAATGTCTGCACTGCGTCCGTCTTCCTTGCCGCCTACTGTACCCAGTTCTGCCTCTACAGTAACACCACGGGCAGCAGCCATCTCCACTACCTTGCGGGTAAGTGTGATATTCTCTTCATAGGGCAGCTTGGAACCGTCGATCATTACGGAAGTGTATCCCTCCTGCACAGCATCCCGCACGCCCTCGAAGCTTTCACAGTGATCCAGATGAAGCGCTACCGGTACATCGGCAGCCTCTCCTTCAGCACGTACCATCGCCACTGCCTGACGCAGAGTAAGGTATTTTACTGTGGTAGGTGTAGTCTGAATCATCACAGGAGAGCGCATTTGACTGGCTGCTGCAACAATCGCCTGCACCATCTCCAGATTTTCTGCATTGAATGCAGGCACTGCATATCCCCCTGCACGGGCCTTTTGAATCATTTCTTTGCTTGTCGTATACATGTTTTTGGTACTCTATACCTTTCTTTGATTTTATGATAATTTCAGCATGGCTAAATACGGTATGCCTATACCGGCCAATGGTTATTCTAAAATATTGTCCGCAATCATTTTTTCTACGTTTTCCCGGGAAATATCTCCTTCCATTGGACCAAAGGCAGCCGTATTAAGTGAGGCGGCAGCCGTAGCCATTTTGGCTGCGTCTTCAATGGACTTTCCCTCCAACAGAGCGCATAGAAACGCACCGTCAAAACTGTCACCCGCTCCAGTAGCATCCAGCACGGGCACAGCATATACGCCAAATGCAAACTGTTTTTCCCTAGTATATATGACGCATCCCTTTTTCCCATTTTTCAGCGCAATAATTTCCAAAGCAGGATGCACCCGAAATAGTTCCTGTACCGCTTCTTCAATATCCTGGCATCCGGAAAGCATACGCAGTTCGCTTTTACCAGGCAGGAATACATTGGTCTGTTCCAATACCGCTGCAATAAGCTCCTTTGCCTCTGGGTCCTTCATCAGTTCCGGACGGACATTGGGATCAAAGGATATCCTTGCGCCGGCAGCCTTAGCTGCCCGCATGGTTTCCACGATCCGGTGACCAAAAGCCATATCTGCCATAAGGGAACAGCCCATAATATGGAAAAATCCAAGACCTGCCAGCTTCTCCATTGATGGGGCAGGCGCCAGCACAGCAGGGGTGTTTCCAATATGAAAAATAAATTTTCTTTCTCCATCGGAGAAATATGTAACAAAGGCACATCCGGTGGAAATCCGATCATTTTTGATCACGGAAGAGCAGTCAACTCCATCTCCTTCCAGACGCTCCAAAAGACACTTTCCAAAATCATCGTCGCCTACACCGCCTACGATTGCGGCTCCATGACCCAACCGGGCTACTGTATCGATAAAAATAGCTGGTGCTCCAGAGGGATATGGTCCACGGAACACGCCTGCCTTATCCAAGGGCTGATCCACACCGTCCCGCATGATCTCGACGATGATCTCCCCCATGGTCATAATTTCTGCCATTGGTTTCTATCCTTTCTGCGCTCGCTGTTTAAGCGCCGACAAACTGTTTTTTTAAGAACACCAGAGAGTCTGCGATCATTTTGTCCATGCCCGCTTCATCTGCGCCGCCAGACAGGTCACGCCATACCTTAATGTCGCTGCCAACGGTGCCGCCGGATTTCATGAAGGGTTCCATAACAACCATCTTGTCATAGCCGATATCACGCAGCGCCTGACCAATTTCGGCCCAGGGCAAGTGCCCCATGCCAGGCAATTTCCGGTTGCCCTCTCCCACATGTACATGGGCAAGAAGATTTCCAGCTTTTCGAATCGCACCAGGCAAATCATCTTCTTCAATATTCATATGGAAAGTATCTAAAAGAAGTTTTACTGAATTGCGGCCCACATCTTTGCAGAAGCGGATGCCCTCTTCGCAATCAGTAAGCAGGATCGTTTCAAACCGGTTAAGAATCTCCAGACAGATGGTAATACCAAGGCGGTCTGCCTCATCTCCCACTTCCTGCATACCTTTAACTGCACGGTCCCACAGCGCATCTTTATCCAAATCCTTGAAATCATAGGGCCAGCAATTATACAGAGCACCGATCAAAGTATTACAGTCAATTTTAACCATCTGATGCATAATATCTACCAAAAACTGAACGCCGGCCTCACGAATTGCAGGATCTGCAGAAGATACGTCCTTATCTCTGGGAGGTCCAAGATTTGCGGAAATCTCCAGTCCCAGCTCTTTTGTTACGGTTCTCAGTTCGGCAAGCTGTGCGTCACTCATATTTACCAGATCACCGCCGCCAATTTCAATAACATCAAAACCGGCTTTTTTCGCTTTTCTAGCCATTTCGCAGTAGTCTGCGCCCCAATTGCTTACCCAATAAGCATACAGTGTTCCAAATTTCATTGTATAATCCTTTCTTTCTTATATAATCTTTATCGTTGTCCATCAATCCCATACACAAACTGCATAGGGCTGACAGCAAGAGAAAAAGCTTTTTCAAGGCCGGTCTGGTTATATGTCACCGGAATACCAAGTTCGTTCACCATATCATACCATGTCCGGTATCCAGCCGCATAGGCTTCGCGCTGCGCTTCTGTACCATTTTTATACTGATCCTCATATGTAGCGCTGTACCCCAAAAACAGCATATGTACCGACAAACGCCGGACATTTTCCCGCTCCCAGTCTGTCTCACAGGCTGACATAGCCTTTGCAAACAGTTCCTGCATCGTATCAAAGTGGGCTGCAAAATAGCTTTTTGAATAGATGTCAAAAGGATATTCATAGTCGTTGAGAACACAGCCCATTTCGTCTCCAGCCTGGATGAGCATTTGAATATATGTATATATATGCGACCAGCCCGGTCCGTAATATGCTCGTAAATATTCTTCCATACGCAGGATGTATTCTTCCTCTACCATACCGCCGTCCCACATAAGCTCAGAAAGAAGATATGCGTCCAGTCCCTCAAAAGAACTGCCGGCCGTGCCGACTACATAAAAACCGGTGGCTTTATGTTCCATAAACCAGACAAAGTCATTATATAGATTGGCAAGATTAGGCTGCGGACACAGCAAATAATAAATGTTTGTAGGATAGTACCAAATATAAGTCTGCGAACAGTGCTCTGTCCATCCAAGATAATAGGCTTCTTCCTTGATATTGGAGTAGCCTAGACCGTTACCGCCCGCTTCACATTCCCCGCTGCCTATAGGATGGTTTGCACATCCATTCCAACAATACAGCAGTACGACTTCCTCATTCAGTACTGCATCTCTTGGCGGAATACGCACATCTCCATAGGCGTTGGTAATTACCCGAATGCCTGGGTACTCCTGGCGCAAGGCATCGTCAATTCGATTTACAAAGGGCACCAATACACCGGCCTGGCTTCCCTCTGCCTGATAGGTAGCGCTGCACTCTGCACACACGCAAAATCGCCCCTCAGCAGAATAGGCACAGGAAATTTCTGTAATATCCTTCCCTACAACACCTCCGGCGGCAATCCGCTCATCCAATAACTTTTTCATATTAAAAAGGCAGGTTTCATAAGAGGTTTCTGATGACAGACAAGGCACAGCTGCATCTGGAATAAAGTAGTCCAGGGAATGTGCGTTCAAAAACAGACGCTGAATTCCGTATCCATACTCTGGACGTAGCATACTGGATTGGGCGCTGCATCCGCTAAGCTTGCGTTTAATTACGGAAGAATATGTATAATCATTTTTAAAAGGATCGATGGTTACACAGCGATATCGTACCGAAGGAACCTGTTCGTCACGCATTCCATTTGGCAGATCCACCGTTTGGGCTGTATACAGCACTTTGTCGTCATACCCTAAAAATCGGTAGCCAACATATTCCTCCAACAGTTCGTATACACCATACATCACGCCTCTTGCAGCGCCGCCCATTATAGTCAGTATTCCATCAGAAACAGAAATGGAAAATCCGTCGTCTCCTAAATTGCGGGATCCGTCATCGGCGCATAGTACAATTTGATAGGGAGCAGAGGAGGTGCCCGCAGCAATGGGAAGTGTTCTGCCGCAGGCTTCCTTTACATATTTTTGCAGTTCCTGGGCTGCAAACACAATATTAGCGTTGTCGGGGTCTGCTGCCAAAATGGTATATTTCCCGATATTTTTTCCCGCAATAGTGATAGTTCCAACATTGGTATCGGGCACGGGATATTTTTCCGTTATATCAATTGCTCCAGCCAAATGCAGTTTGAGCATCAAGCTATCCATCGCAAGTACCTCACCGTCTCCATCCACATCGGCAAGATCCAGTTCAATCCAATCAATTGCATTGGCAAGATATTTCATCAATTCCAAAGCGTCCAAAGGTGTCAATTCACCATCTTCGTCAATATCCCCCCGCACAAAGGATGCCGCACCAGCCGGCACGGCAACAACAACAGCTGAGAGGAGCATGGAAAGAACCAGGAGAGCAGAAATCAGCTTTTTTTTCATAACAATCTCCCCAAATCATTTTTATAATTTTTCCTGTACAAAACGGCAATACAGTAAATACACACTGGTTTTATAGTGAAAAAGTCTACTTTTATTATAATATACCTTCCTGTTTTTTTCAATAGTTTTTCCCCTAACTGCCATAGAAAATCCTCTGTCTTGCAAGGCACAGTTTGATTGTAACGCCGGTTGACAAGCATACGCATATTTTGTTATAATATGGGTAGTTATTTATAAAGGGGAAATCTGTATGGACCAAAACGATCGCAAATGTGCACACATCAATTTTGCATCCACTCCAGGCACTCCTCTGCTGTTCTGTACACCTGCACAAGCGACTGCCCTACTTTGCGAAGAACGTAACCCTGTTTTCCTGGTGCGCCATGGTCTCACTGCATGGAACATGCAGATGCGACTACAAGGCAGGGAAGATATCCCTCTAAATGAAGAGGGCCGAGAGCAGGCGCTATACTGCGCTTCTTTCTTGGGAAAAACACTTATTAACAGCAAACTGAAAACGCAAAAGGTATATAGTTCGCCTCTAATACGGGCTTACGATACGGCCTCTTATATCTGTGACAGTCTTAGTGTGGAAGGCCCTACTATTGAAGAGGGACTGATTGAGCGGGACTATGGCTCCCTGTCTGGACTGACCCCCGAGAAAAAGAAAGAAATTTATCCCACGCCAGCCGAATATCCCAAAGATGTCGAAAGTATTCCCCATGCTGCCCGACGCATGAAACGTACTCTTTCTCAGCTGTGTCTTACAAGCGACGAAGGGCTTATCGTGGCTGTAACGCATGGAGGTATTATGAACGCTTTGTTCTCCTCTTTGACTGGAGGCAGGGCTGGTCTAGGGCCAAATATCACGCGAAACTGTACAGTTGCTATGGTTGCTGTTGGGAAATATGATGTAATTCCATTATCTTTTAATTTGACGGCTCATGTTTTTCCTGAGTATGTAAGCGAAATCAATTTCCCCATGTCTGTATAAATTTATTTAAATAAAAAGCGCCCCGCTACGGTGGGACGCTTTTTATTTATTGAACAGGTTCATAGGATCCACAAAACTGCGAATTTTATCGCAGGCGGACTAAGCGGTGTATTTCATTGTCCAATACATCTGCAAATTGCGAAATCTCTTCCTCTGTATTCTGATGGGACAGGCTGATACGCAGAGAGCAATCCGCCTCGCGCTGGGTTAGCCCAAATGCCAAAAGAGTGGGGCTTATCTTTTTTGTTCGGGCGCTACAGGCGCTTCCCGCGCTGACGCAGATACCCGCAGCAGATAACGCCCGCAGCATCACTTCGCTTTTAATATCGGGAAGTGTTATATTGACAATAGCATCCACACCGTTTTTGGGCGCATTGATTTGTACCAACGAATGCAGTTTTTCCAAAAGAACAGTACGCAGGCGATGTAATACCTGAGCTCGCGTCTCTGCCTCCTGCATTCCCTCTAAAGCGGCTGCGCCAAAAGCGGCGATTGCCGGAACATTCTCCGTCCCGCTGCGCAATCCTCCCTCCTGGCCACCGCCCATAAGCAAGGGAATGATCCGTTTTCCACGAAGCATTTCCGGAGAAATGTACAACGCCCCTGCACCTTTAGGAGCGTATATCTTGTGGGCGCTGACCGATAACAGATCCACTCCCAGAGCAGCCGGTGTGACGGGAATGCGCATATACGCCTGCACTGCATCGCAGTGCACCACGGCTCCGGGACTATTCTGGCGGACAATGTCCACTGCGGTTCGGATCGGATACAGAGCTCCGGTCTCATTGTTTACCAACATCATAGACGCCAAAATTACGCTACCGTCTGCTTCCTGCTCCAAATATTCCAAATCCAGCGCCCCATTCCGGGTTGGAACGCGCACTACAGTAAATCCATCTAATTCCAATCTTGCAGCGGTGTTTTCAACGGAGGGATGTTCTCCTTCCGTAATAAGAATCTTTCCTCTGCTTCCGTTTTTCTCTGGCCTATTTTTGGCATGGACAGTTCCCCAAATTGCTTGGTTATTTGCTTCCGTTCCACAGGAACAAAATAAAACTTGCCCGTCTGTCTGCCGTCGCACTCCCAAAGATGCTGCCACATGCCGCCTTGCTTCTTCCAACAGACGATGGGCATCTATTCCAATCCGGTGGACGGAACCAGGATTTCCATAACATATGCACAAGGCTTCCCGCATTTTCTGCAGGGAAGCCTCTGAGGGTTTTGTCGTTGCGCTGTTATCCAAATAAATTTCTCTCATATATTTACGCCTTACTTAAATGCAAAATGCTCCAGCACCAGATCCAGTTCATCCAAATGATCCTCATAATACTTCGGGGTGGAAGTGTAGGTAATATAATATACATAGTTTTCTCGTACAGCAGCAACAATTATATATTGATATTCCTTTTCGTTCAGCGTTGCATCAAATGCATATTTCATTCCATCGACGCCGCCTAATACCGTCTTTTCTTCCGCGGTCACTTCCATTTCTTCATAGATACTTGCAAACTGTTCCGCATAGCTTTCCCACCAAGAAGAAACAGTATCGTCCGTCATATTCATGCCGAATGCTGTAACGGATATGCTGGTGGCATCTCCGGATGAAAAGTAGGCAGCGGCGTAAAGTGAGGATTTATCCACGCGCCAACCTTCCGGTACGTAAAACAGATAATCCGCATCTTCCGATGAGGCAAGCTGCATACCAGCGGGAACACTCGAATCCTGTTTTTCACACCCACCCAGAACCATACTTAGGGCAAGCAGAAGCGTCACCAGAAAAAATCCTGTTTTCTTCATCGTTATATCCTTACCTCCTTTGGATTCAAGCAAACTGCCCCCACTTACTCATAGATAGGATATTGCTTGCAAATCTGTGTAACTGCGTCCCGGATATAATCTGCTTTTGCATCAAAATCTGTTGCTGCCAAAGCCATCAGGTTGGCTAAGGTCTTCATCTCAGAAACGCCCAGACCGCGCGTCGTCACTGCCGGCGTACCAACACGGATACCGCTGGTGACAAAAGGCTTTTCCGGATCGTTGGGAATGGAATTTTTATTAACCGTGATATACACCTGATCCAGTCTCTGCTCCATTTCTTTGCCAGTAATATGCATAGGCCGCAGGTCAACTAGCATCAAATGGTTGTCCGTTCCCCCGGATACTAAATCAAAGCCCTCTGCAAGAAGCCCCTCTGCAAGAGCCTTTGCGTTTTCTACAATTTTTTTCTGATATTCCTTAAAAGTAGGATCCAAAGCTTCCCCAAAACAAACAGCTTTGGAGGCAATGATATGCTCCAGCGGACCGCCCTGCATACCAGGGAACACCGCTTTATTTATCTTCTTTGCTATCTCTTCGTCATTACAAAGAATCAATCCGCCTCTGGGACCGCGCAGTGTCTTGTGGGTTGTCGTGGTAACTACATCCGCATAAGGTATCGGAGAAGGATGAAGCCCTGCCGCAACCAGACCGGCAATATGCGCCATGTCCACCATAAACATAGCGCCTACGTTTTTAGCAATTTTAGAAATCCGCTCAAAATCAATGGTTCTAGCATATGCAGACGCGCCGGCGATGATCAATTTGGGAGTGCATTCTTTTGCGGTCTTTTCCATTACATCATAATCAATAAAGCCATTTTCGTCTACGCCGTAGGGAACAAAATTATAATTTATGCCGGAAAAGTTTACAGGGCTGCCATGAGTCAGGTGACCGCCATGTGCCAGGTTCATGCCCATAACGGTATCCCCATGAGAAAGCAGCGCCATATAAACGGCGGTATTAGCCTGTGCGCCAGAGTGAGGCTGCACATTAGCGAAGTTTGCGCCAAAAAGCTTGCAGGCACGCTGAATGGCAATAGTTTCAATTACATCCACGCATTCGCAGCCACCATAATATCTGCGTCCTGGGTAGCCTTCTGCATATTTATTTGCAGGTGGAGTTGCCATTGCGAGCATGACAGCTTCCGAAATCATATTTTCGCTGGCGATCAGCTCCAAGCCTCTTTTTTCCCGCTGCAATTCTGCGGCAACAGCATTACCGATCTCTGGATCTGCCTTTTGAAGTTTTTCAATTACTGACTGAACCATTATTATATCTTCCCTTCATTTTCGTTTTTTACTTCTTATAATAATACCTTTATTATACAGGATGTACTATCGCTTTGCAACAGAATTTTATGAACATCAGAAGGATTTTGCACAAAAAAAGCCGCAGGTTTTTACCCGCGGCTTTTTATTCTAAAAATTTATACCGTTTCCTTCTTCTTACGAATCAGGACAACTGCTGTACATGCTGCAGCTGCAACTGCTGCTGCAATAAAGATATACATCATGTTGTCGCCAGTCTGCGGAGGCTTTTTATTATCCCCTGCAGAAGCAGTGGTATCCTCTCCTTCGGGAGCAGTCGTTACAGGAGGTTCCGGTTCCGGATCTGTTCCGTTTTTGTCAGCCTCATATGCTTTATACAGGGCAAGATATGTTTCATATGCCTCTGCAGCACCAAGCTTAAATTGTGCTAATTCAACGGGAGACAATCCGCCAATTGTAGCAATAATTTCTTCCAAAGCTGCTTTGTCAGCGTCTGTCATATCTTCATATGCCGGCAATGCAAGAATTTTTTCTTCCAAGCTAGCCAACAGTTCATAATCTACATCTTCTGTGCCAAGAATTTCAACATACTTTGCAACGAGATCATAAAAAGTTTCCGGATAATTCAACGCAATATAATCAGAGTTTATGGAATCCTCTTCTTCCATAAGTACGAGAGAATACAACAACTCGATTACCTGTGCTTTTTCTTCTGCTGTCGCTGTATCAGAAGCCAACAGTTTTTCTGCAGCTTCTAAAAATGCGTTTACTTGATCCATGTCTACTGTATCAGTACCGCCATAAACCAGTTTAAAGAATGCATTCACAAAGTTATCATATGCTTCGGGAACATCCTGTTTGAGCTGCGGAGCAAAGAAACTGCCCAATATGATCTCATACAGTTCTGTTACTTCATCCAGAGAGTCTTCTGTAATCTCTTCATAATCAGGAAGTGCTTCCAGACGCGCTATCAGCTCTTTTACCATCATATCCTGCTGATATAGCACATAGTTTGCCGCCAGTGCTGTGAGCGCATCTCCATAATTGTCCAACAAATACTGCTGGTCTGCAGTGTCTTCAATTGTTTTCATCAATGCTACCAGTTCCAGCATTTCTTCAACCTGGTCTTCTGTCATATCATAGTAGCTTGCAGGAAGTGCAATAATTCTTGCAGCCAATGCATCCAGTTCCTGTACGCGTGTATATCTGGCATAAGACTCCTGGAGTCTGGTGTAAGCATCGCTGTAATTTTCTTTAATATAGTTTACGTCTGCTTCAGGCATAGCATCAAGCTGTTCAACCAGTGCAAGCATCTCTTCAATCTGTGCTGCACTCATCTCTGCATATGCAGGCAGTGCTTCTACTTTTGCACCTACGGCTTTCAGATCCTCAATATGTGCATAAGCAGCCAAAGAAGCTTCAAATCTTGCATAGTCGTCTGCAAAAGTGTTTTTCACATAGGCCAAATCATCAGCAGCCAGGGCTTCCAGTTCTTCCTGCAAAGCCAGCATTTCAGTGATCTGTGCCTCAGTCATCTGGTCAAAATCCGGCAGGGCAGCCAATTTCGCGCCATATGCTTTCAATCCTTCCTCGTGCATAAATGCTTCATAGGAAGCTTCCAGGCGTGCAATTGCATCTGCATATGTAGTTTCCACATATGTTTTTGCTTCACCTTCCAACGCAGCAAGCTCTGTGCGCAGCGTGAGCATTTCCTGAACCTGTGTTTCGCTCATCTCTGCATATGCAGGCAGCGCTTCTACTCTTGCACCCAACGCATCCAGTTTTACTTTTTCCTGCGCCCACAAATGTGCAGCATATAATCCATCAATCTTCTCAATTGCATCTGCATGGCTCTCTGCAAAGTAAGCCGCTGCTCTACCTTCCAGTGCATGAACATCTTCATAAAGGGCCAGCATAGCGGTGATCTGCTCGTCCGTCAATTCGTCATATTCGCCCAGTGCCAGCACATCAGCTGCCAGTTGATCCAATTCAGTTGTATCAATGGGAACATACTGCGGACACTCGTTGATAATCTCCATTGTGTGCGGAACTTTAGTTCCATCGTCTGTTACACCAAAAACTTCTTTGGGGTTAATAGACAGATTCACATTGAAGTCTGCATCCTGGTTAAGGATTTCAAAAGTGTAAACAGCAACAACACCACTATTTGTATTGTTTACATTATAAGAAACAGACTGCGCATAATATGTTACAGGATTGCTGTTGATATTACCAGCAAGGTATTCCTGTGCAGACCACACATCCTTGTTTTCAATGGATGTGAGCTTTAATGCGCTTGCATTGTAACCAACAAAGGTTCTGTAGCACCACAGGCCAGGGTTATTGCCCAGTGTTACCGTCATAGTCAACGTAGTTTTGTCGTCGCTGATTTCTCCTGTAATATGGGTATATAGATCCGAGTCAGGAAGATCAGCGGCCGTTCCCGGAACAACAGCTACAAGTCCGGCAACAAGCATTGCTGCAACAACCAGCAATGAAATAAGCTTTTTCATCTGGATTTTACCTCCAAGTTTTTGATACATTTTTATTATAGTTGTTTGCAGTCTGAATGTCAAGTCATTTTTCTTTTATTTCATTGAAAAATACAAGCATATTTTATAATATTTTGACTTTTTGTCCATTATTTTTTATTGTTTCCTACAATAGTTATTGAACGTAAAAAAGCCTCCACAAATGTGGAGGCTTTTTTCCTACTAAGCTTGTATAACTTAGGCATTTTCCTCTGCAAGATGTTTTCTGATACGGAGCTGGTCTTTTGCATCAATAGAACCATCAAAGTTCACATCTGCTCTAGACTTAGCAGTAAATCCGTCTTCATCAATAATCTTTGCAAGATACTGTCTCATAAGAGCAGCATCGGATACAGTGATATCGTTGTCGCCATCTACGTCGCCATTCCAATCCTTGTTCCAGGAGAAGTCACGGCTACCTATATGGAAATCATCCATATCAAATGCTATACCATAGTTCCAGAAGTAGAAAGCATCAATCGCATCAGATCCATATTTGCACTGTGCCCAAGCGTCACGAGGTGCCATTTCTACAACCTTCACACCATTTACATACAAAGCAAATTCAGAATTCAGTATTCCTTCAGCCGCATCTTCAGGTGTATAGCTTCTTACCTCAAAGTTGTATTTTTCACCAGGAACCAGCTTAATCTTAGAACTGTCGGTACGCTTGAAAGCGTTATTATAACCTCTGATAAAGAATACTTCATTATCAGCATCGTAACCAACCTGTGCCTGACCCAGCGCCTGTTTACCGACATTGAGAGCAAACACGTGACCATAGGACTCAGTTGCCCCAGTATCATAAGTATTGTTGAAAATGAAATCAAATCCAATGGTAAAGCCGTTATTATTCAGATCAGAACCATTGCGGTTTGTTCCCAGCTTAATACGGTTGTAGTTGCCGTCGCTATCGGTATATCTAGCAACACCATCTTCAAAGATAAAGGAAACTTCTTCCTTACTGGATGTAATCTGCATAAAGTCATCTGTAAAGTCATGGAAGAATGTCAGCACACCAGTGTAAGCCTCAACTTCAGGAAGAAATGCAAATCTCTTCTCTGTGCAACCACTGCTTGTTTTACATGTGGTGTAAATAATCTTGTTGCCTTCATCATTTTCTTCAACACGAGTGAAGTCATAGTCATAGTAGCTATGCTGCAGCTTTGCTACTTCTTTTTTGTCTTCAGTGCCGCCGCAAATATAACATGTATAGGTGTTTGTACCTTCATCATAGCACTTAGGCTCTGTTGTTCTTGCCCATCTGTACACATGGCCGTTTGCGTTGCAGAAGTCTTCTCCGGTTGCTTTTACATCGTCAACCTTTGTATAGTAATCTTCTCCATCACCAATTTCAAATCCATCGGTCTTCTTTGTAAACTCTGCATCATAAATTTTATAGTTATTAATAACAGCAGTACCGTTATTCATATATAAAATGTTAATTCCATCAAAGAACTGCATGCCTGTATTAGCAGTGTAAACTTCTTCCTGGTCAATATACAGTGTTACACTACCGTATGCAACAAGAATTGCTACATTATGAAATTTACCAGCCGTCCAAGGAGCCATATTTTTTACAGCTTCAGGAGCACCTGTAGCATCTTCGCCATAGTACCACAGGTCTTTGCCCTTACCTACAAATTTATCACCAAATTTCACACGGCTATTATCACCGTCTCCCATTTTATTGACAATAAATTCGATCCATGTACCATTGTTGTACTTGTCGCTGAAGTTCGTAATATTTTCCTGGTCAGGATACAATGCCACGTCAAAAATCACAGCGTAGCTGGCAGCAGTGTAAGCGTTATCCTGGGTGAGGTATGCAGAGTTCGGTGTTTTCGGATTGGGATTCTTGTCGCTATTAAATCCACTCCGCAGAACAAAGCCTTCACCTCCTACGGTATCAGCGGTAATATGATCAAAAAGGTTGATCTCAGGAACTTTATATTCGCCCTGTACCAGACCGTCGCCAGTAAAGGAACCTGCCCAGTCATCACCCTCAAAATCAATTACAGCAGCATTACCTACTTTAAGGTTATCCATAGCCAGGCCTTCAGCGGTGAAGGTAAAGCCAGTATCTGTAAGAGAAGCACCAGACAGCACAGGGAAATCGTTGCTTCCAGTTACTTCTACACCGTTTACGAAAATTTGTGTTTTTGTTGTGCCAACAGCATACTCTACATAATACCATTCGTCAGTCTTAAAGGTATAAGCAGCAGTTTCGCTTCCTACACCAATTGCATCACTGGTGATGGAAATGCCGTCGCCGTTAGATGTCAGTGCTTTTGTTGCATCGCCTGTAAAGCTGATATCAAAGCCAATTGCATAGGTGCCGTCTTCATTTTTCCAGTTATCACCCGCATTTACAGTGGTAGCAGCCGCTACTTCAGCAGATACCGCATGCTTCAAGCCCAGACCACGTCTGTATTCAATACCAGTAATCTTATCGCCGCTAGCCTGCCCTGAGCCCTTCTCTGTTCCATCAAAATCACGTGAAAACTGCGTATCGTTACCATCGCTCATTGTGATGTTGTCCATAGCGACATTCAAACCGCCGCTAAATAAGGTTTTGATGTGGGGAAGCTGACCGTCTACCGTACCAATCTTCACATCGTTGACGAAAATGTCCGTCTTACCTGCTTCAGCGCCGCCGGTTCTTATTTTAATGGAATACTTTGTGTTGATATCAAACGCATAAGGAATCGTTTTGTTTTCCTTATTTAGCTTGATACCGATTTCTGAAGAAGTAACATACCATCTGTCGTCACTACCATAAGTAGAGTCAGAACCGAGGAATCCATCTTCTGTCAGGAACCACAAATCAAAGTGGAAATTGCGGTTCGCGGCAGAAAGACTACCGATCTCCAAATATGTTACTTTTGCAGCAGTCGATCCAAAGGGAACCGTATACACAT
>CANRVI010000003.1 GCA_947643245.1 uncultured Clostridia bacterium
GCTCTTCCGATCTGCATAAGCAACGGCTTAAAACGCACTTCTTCTGAATGTAATATACACCGCAAGAAAGCTTGTTGTAACAGAAGCCGTGCTCAAAATCAAATTTGTCGTGTGAAAAGCTGCCAGGATATAATAAAACACGACTGTAACCACCGCAGTCAGCAAAATCATAAAAAGCATCTCTTTTCGCTTCAGCCGATTTACTTTTACTTCCGCTTTGTTTCCATTGTACGGATTTCGCAGCCACGAAATCAGCGCAAAAACAGCCATTGGTGCGGTCATCCCCAGGTATGTAATCATTTCTCCATAATAGGCAAATGCAAAAGATATAGCACCATATATCATGCTGAATACGACCATCAAAATTTGACCGATGGGATTTCCCTTAGCATTGAAAATCAGCGATGTAACCCCTATCAAAGAGGCGGCAAGTGTGCTATAATTTTTTCTGTCGAATAGAAAAAAGGACACAATAATGAACGCAGCCGACGCGCCCCAAAGCACGATTTCTCCTTTTGTAAAATAATGCAATAGGGATTTCCAATTTTTATGAGACATATACAACATACCTCCGAAACAAAACAAGCACCCGCCCGCACATCTTCTAAGACCTAACGATGTGCGGCGAATGCTTTCGCTTCTCTACCCGGTGGCAGATTCTTTCTTATTTTGTTTAAAGCAAGTATACTGCAAAAAGGCCAAAAAGTCAATACTATTATTACGCTCTTTTTGCAGTAAAATCCCCACAGACAATTTTATATACGCACACTGCCTCCGCCTGCTGCACCGTAAACGCAGCCGACTTCCCTGTCTGATGCCGAAACAAAATTTCCAGCGCGCGGCATTTATCTGCTGCGTTCTCGACAAATTCCAACACACCCCGGCCCATTACGCTGGAATAGGCGTATCCATATCCGCATGGAGACGGTGCAGTGCGTAAAGCGCCCTCAGTGCCAACGGCAAAGCAAACCGTCTGCTCCCGCTTCCATATATCCATCTTACGGCCTTCCGCAGCGCTGTGAAAATACAAAGTCAGGACGCCGTTTTCCATTGTATAGCCATAGCTGAGAGGTACAACATACGGTTCCATTCCGTCCAGCATTCCCACATAGCAGGTTTGGCATACATCTAAAATGGCACATATTTCCCCTATCTCAGTTACTTCACGATCCTTTCTGCGCATAAACAGACTCCTCTTTTTTCATCTCGCTATCATTGTACACATATACACGCGCAAAAGCAAGACATGTATAAAAAGATTGACAAAAAAGCCGCCTTGTGATATGATAAAAGAAATTATCAGGAGGACGCTGCTATGACATTGACAACCTTTGGCATGATCGTGGTGGTCGGCATTATCATTTTATGTGATAATGTTGTTTTGCGTCGTGCTGATTAAGGGTAGAAATTGAATCCACCCCTTGCGGCATCCGCCGCAAGGGGTTTTCTTTCGGGAGGGCTTACGTGAAACGAAGCGGAGCACAAATTATAATTGAACAGCTGTGCGTCCATGGCGTGACTACCGTATTCGGATACCCAGGAAGTGCGGTTTTGCCCCTATATGACGAGCTGTATAAAAATGCCCATCGCATCCGTCATATCATTACCGCACATGAGCAGGGCGCGGCTCACGCTGCCGATGGATATGCCAGAGCCAGCGGAAAAACCGGCGTAGTCATTACTACCAGCGGACCAGGCGCTACCAATATCGTCACCGGCATTGCAAACGCCTATCTGGACAGCGTACCACTGGTAGCCATAACAGGAAATGTAGACGTCCCACTGCTTGGAAAGGACAGCTTCCAGGAAGTAGATATTGTGGGCATCACCCAGCCTGTGGTAAAGCACAATTTTGTGGTACGGGATATTGAAGAACTGGCGTTCATTCTGCATGAAGCCTTCCGGATCGCCGGCAGTGGCCGCAAGGGGCCGGTGCTGGTAGACATACCGAGAGATATCCAAACAAAGCTCTGTACATATCAGGAAATGAAACCAGCGGACACTGCGGCTCCCATACAAAAACATGGTGATTTGCAGGAGGCAATTCAAGCAATCAAAGGAAGCAAGCGTCCCTATATTTACGCTGGCGGGGGCGTGGTAGCCTCCGGCGCACAGGAAGAACTGCTGGAATTTTCTCGGCGTATCTGTGCACCTGTAGGGCTGAGCATGATGGGAATGACCGCTTTGCCTGCGTCTTACGAATGGAATTTAGGTATGTGTGGGATGCACGGCACAGAAGCTGCCGCTATTGTCGAATCGGAAAGCGATTTGCTGATTGCTCTTGGCGTACGATTCTCTGAGCGCGCCACCGGTGACATTGAAGCCTACCGAAAAAACAGAACGATTTTGCATATAGATATTGATTTGTCGGAAATCGATAAAAATGTTCCCTCTCAAATCGGAATTTGCGGGGATATAAAAGAAGTACTACGTTCCTTACTGGATACCCTTCCCCAAAGGGAAAACAATGCATGGCAGCAACGTGCGGCACAGTTAAAAAGCACGCAAAATGTATCGTCCCAGAACAACTTTTCACCTAAAAGCATCATTGAAACTGTCAGTCGGTATTGCAGATCTGATACTTTAATTGCAACGGATGTAGGCCAGCATCAAATATGGACAATGCTCTATTATCCCTTTGAGAAGTGCCGTACGCTCCTCACTTCAGGAGGACTAGGCACCATGGGATACGGAATGGGAGCAGCCATCGGCGGTTGTATCGCTATGGGAGGAAGACAAACCGTGCTCTTCACCAGCGACGGCAGCTTTGGAATGAATCTGTGCGAGCTTGCCACTGCGGTCTCTCAAGAGCTTCCAATCGTTGTAGTAATTCTGAACAATCAATCTCTGGGCATGGTTCGTCAGTGGCAGACTATGTTTTACGAGGGACGTTATTCTCAATCAACTCTCCATCGAAAAACGGATTTTGCCGCCCTTGCCGACGCGTTCGGTGCTATAGGATACAAGGCTGCTACCCTGCAAGAGCTAGAGAATGCCCTGCAAAATGCGCCGAAAGTCGGACCTATGGTGATTGATTGTCCCATCAATATAGACGAAAAGGTTCTTCCAATGATTCCCCCTGGGGGATGTGTAGAGGATATCATCACTTCCTAGAAAGGATGTTGTATATGGAAAAATTTACAATAGAACTAATTGTAGCAAACCGCTACGGTGTCCTCAACCGGATTACCGGATTGTATGCCCGGCGGGGATATAATATCGACAGCTTGAATGTAAATGAAACGGCGGACCCTCAGTTTTCCAGAATGCTGATTGTATCCAGAGGCGACGCATATATTCAAACACAAATGGTACGGCAGCTGTCCAAGCTGTATGATGTGAAGGAAGTCACACTGATGGCCACAGTCAATTTTAAAAAATAAAGGGAGTTGGCAGTGTAGCACAAACTTAAAGTCCCGTTGCTGCAGGTACGATTTTCTCCCTTCGGCAAAGCTCTGTTTTGCCACTTCTCTCACCGCTTGCTTCAAAATGCCCCAGAGGGAGGCTCTGGATCTTTCTCAATTAAAAAACTCCCGCAAACGTATATACGTTTGCGGGAGTTTTTTATCTGTATTTTCTATTGTACACCCAGAGTAAAAACAAAAGTCCCCCAATGCCGAGAAGCATGATCCCGGCATACACCGCACCGATATGCCGCTGAAATACTACGATCAGCGAAATACATACCGCAAAAAGTGCCGTCATGAGGATATATCGAATAGCCTTCATCGTTATGACCATGCCTTTCTATGCATACGCATCCATTATCCTTCTTCTGTATTCATCCATCGAATCTCACCGGGGGCAAGGTCTGCTGTATGCTCTGCACCAGCGCCGTCCCAAAATTTTGTACTGCGGGCTTCCATTGTGTTATTCACCAGTGCATATTTACCGCTGCTGCGGTACCCGTGCACTTCGCAGCACGGATCCTGGGCATAAAATCTGTACAGCTCTTTTTCCATGCCTGCAGTATAATATATACTGCGAAGCAGCAGGCGTGCATTTTCACTGCTGTAAGGAAGGCCTGCCATATATACACCTCTACCCTTTCCAAACGCATGTACACTAAGATGCACTTCTCCGTTGGAATATTCCAAAATTTCACAGTCTGAAGTGAGAGCATATACATTTCTTCTGCACTCGCCAAAATCAATAGACCCCGTCATATCTTCCGTAATAAACTGAACCTTTACTGGATTTGTATAATATTTATCCTCTGTAATGGTCAGTCCTCGTTCCTGTTCTACTCCAAGTACATCGCTAAGCTGCAAATACCGCCCCTGATGTGGATATGCTGAAGGATCACCTACTCCAATAAATCCGCCGCCATGCCAAACCCACATCCGCAGCCGCTCCAGCAAAATCTCATTTCTCCAACAGGCTCCCCCGGAAAAAGCAGTACCGCCGTCGCCAGCGTTTATGATTACATCGATATCTTCAGGAATCCCACTTTCTACAATATCAGAAAAAGAAAGGAACCGTACATTTACTGCCATTCCACTGAGCGCTTCCAGCACACCCAGATAAGAATAGGTCTGCTTATATACCATACCATGGGCTGCTATATAACTTTGCCAAGACCGTATCTCGCCCCAGCAGTTTAGTACTGCCACCGTGATAGGTGCATATGGTTTTTGTCCCTCTATAGTATCCAATATTTCACGAAACTCCCCTGCGATATTTTCCACACAGTCTACGAATGCAGGAAATTCTGCCGCAAGGCTTAAATATCCACCGTATCCTATCCTGGACACAGGGCTGCGCAAAATCGCCCGGCGGGCGGCAATCCAGTTTTCCATTGCTTCCTCTTCCGGATGTGCGCCAGGATAAAAAGTATCTGGAAAGAAATAGGGTAAAAAGCGCGCTTCTGTATACTTTACATGAGGAATGTCGGCAATCATACGCAGGGTAACGCCGCTGTTTACGCTGCCCACTACAGCGTCCAAACCGATTTTTTGGAAGTGCTTTCCGTAAGGCTCCGCACCGATCCAGTTGTCCCCCAAAAACATCATCGCCTCTTTGCCGGCCTCATGAACGATTTCTACCAGCTGCGCCGCCCGTTCACACACAAACCGCTGGATATATTCCATATAGTCCAAATATTGCTGCCGGGGTGGCCGAAAGGAATTGTTGTAGTATCCTTCATCCACAAAATCTTCCGGCTCCAGCTTATATCCGTATTCCTTTTCAAAGCCAATCAGCGCTCCTGGAGATACGGCAGCGCCGTAGCCTAGCCAGTCTACGTATTTTTCTTTTTTCAGATTGTTGTAAACCAACGTAAAATGATAGAAAAACGTGGTAAATCGTACTACATCCACCTGGGGATTCTGCGCAAGCCAGTGGGACAGCGCCGTTTTCATATATGCCCAAGACATCTCCCCATGGGCATCAAAAGGAATATCTCGTTCCCTGTCCTGCCACTCGTTAGTAATATAATTGTACATTTGGGTAGGGTCCCAATTGATAAAAGCGGGAAATGAGAGAGTATACACATGGCCCGGCACCGTTTTTTCAATCGTCACCACGCCTTCTTCTTTATCGATAAAAAAATATTCTCTCGAAACCTTTGTTCCCTGCGTTCGGTCACGTACTTCCCAGTTGTGCTCCGGATCCCAGTCATAGTCCGGCTCTAACTGCTGGTCGAAATAGCCCTCCATTATGGGAAAAGAAAGTTCTGTACCTACAGCAGTATGCCGATTGCTCATCAAAAAAATACGCTGACGCTCTTCCAGATGTTCACGGGCAAAAGTGTTGTATCCTCTAGCGACAAAATAGGTGGAATATACTTTTGCAGGACTTAGCGCCGCAGTCTCATCCGTGATATCCGTTCCGTCGCTGTTTCGAATTGCATCTGCTCCCCAACGCCGAATCAGCTCTTTTGTCTCGTCCAAGAAGCCAGCCTGAGTGGGAATGGTAAAACGGCCATGTTTTCTCATCTATCGGATATCCTTTCTTCATTAATCTTTCAATCCACCTACATTCATACCCTGGGTCAGCTTTTTCTGTACCAGAATATACAAGATTAGTGTAGGCAGCATGACGATTACAAGTCCCGCGTACATCTGCCCGTATTGGGCTGCGGCATTCTGCGCTTTCATCAGGTTCATTAGTCCTACCGGCAGGGTTTTCGCCCAGTCCTGTGTCATCAGGGTAATAGCTATAATATACTCATTCCAGAAAGACAGAAAATTAAATAAAATCACTGTAATAACGGAAGGACGCGCCATGGGAATCATTACCCGGATCATCGTCTGCATATATCCGCTGCCATCTACGTACGCCGCTTCTTCATATTCTTTTGGCAGTGTTTGAAAATACCCCGAGAGAAGATAGATCGTAAACGGCAATGCGGTAGACGCATAGACCAAAGCCAGTACAAACCGATTGTTTAAAAAAATTGGCGTTCCCACCAGGTTTCCTGCGTCAACCAACATCAAAAAAATGGGCACAACAATATAACTAACATTGATAAACAGCCCGCCCATAAAAAGCGTGCGTAGCAGACGTCGTCCACCAAACTTGTATCTGGCAAGCACATATGCCGCGGGCAGCGCTACCACCAAAAGAATCCCCAGCGCCACTGCAGTCACAATTACGGAATTAAGGAAATATTCTCCCATATGGGCCTCCTGCCAGGCCCGGGCAAAGTTTTCAAAATACAAACCGGCCGGCAGAGACCAAGGGTTTTGATAAAACTCTGCGTTTTCCTTAAGGGATGCGAGAAATACCCACCCTACAGGAACAATAATTGATAGTGCAAAAAGGATCAGTACCACATAAATAAAGATCCGGTATAGTTTATCACCTCTGTTCATAGACGCCTCCGGCTGCAAAAAATCATAAATCCACACTATCTCGCCGGGTCACTAAATTGATGATCCCGGACAGAGCAAAGGAAAACAGGAAAACCAGCACACCAATGGCCATACCATAGCCATAGGAAGAGTTTGTATACGCTTGCTTGTACATATAGCTAAGGAACACTTCTGTTGATCCGTCGGGGCCGCCGCTGGTCATAGCCCGCACAAGCAAAAAGCTGATATTGATAGAACTGATGATAAAAAAAGTAAGCGTTGTACGAATATTCGTCCAAATCAGGGGAATCGTGATAGAAAAAAACTGCCGTACACGGCCTGCCCCCTCTAGGGAAGCTGCTTCATACATACTTTCCGGAACAGAGGACATAGAGGCCGTATACATAACCATGTAGTATCCAACCGCCTGCCAAATCATAGCAATGGCAATACTGTATATGACAACCTTCTGATCCCCCAGCCATAATACCTGCCCTGCGCTGCCTCCGGTGAAGAAAGACAGCAGCGTATTAAGCAGGCCTCTGCTGGGATCATATACGGCGGAAAAAATCGCGGCAATAACCACGGCAGATAAAATATTGGGTATATAGAATACCACACGAAAAAATCCTTTAAAACGCAACTTTTCTCTGGTGAGGACCGCCGCTGTTAGCAGCGCCATCGCCATAGTGACGATCGTTACAATAACAATTAGCAGCACCGTATTTTGAAAGGATTGCCAGAACTTTGCATCGGAAAACAATTTCACAAAGTTATCCAGTCCTACAAACTCTCTGTGCTGAGAATATCCGCCCCATTTGTACATGGAAATAATAAAAATATTCAAGGTAGGATACAGCATGAAAACGCTGAAAAGAATCAGCGCAGGAATTGTGCAAACAGACAGAAAAGCACGCCGTCCTTTGTGTTTTCGCATAAATTCAGTCATTCCTTTCCTTGGAGGAATCGGCAGGACGGAGTCCCCGTCCTGCCGTTTTATAATATCATCGCAAGGACTTATTTCTTCAGCGCCTTACGCAGACTGTCATTGGCCTTCTTTATAGCATTCTGCCATTCGTCCACTGTTTTATCTCCAGATACGATGCTGTTGACCGTGCCAAACAGGGTATCTGTCATGCTGACGCCTTCTACCGGATCGGTAGCTGCAAATCCGCCGAGAACCGGTTTGGCACCTGTATCATATATACTGTAAAACAGCTTATTTTCTCCTTCCAGGATCTCACTGACTCCCTGAATAGGTTGGATAGCGCCGGATTCAGCAAAAATTTTAACAGCCTTGTCGGTATACAAATATGCGATAAAATCCTTCGCCTCATCCTTATGCTTTGCATTTTCCGGAACCCAAATCTGCTCAAAATAGGTGTAGGAATATCGGTCGCTATCGCTATCTATTGCCGGAAGGGCCATAAATCCCCATTCAAATCCTTCTGATCGCGGCGCGTCTGCCATTTCGCCCACAACCCAAGTACCGCTTGGCATAAACAACGCTTTGTTATCCAAAATCAGCTGCTGATTTTTTAAATAGTTATCATTGTTGGCGTTTGCCACTGTGGTAGGCTCGGTATAAGAAGCGATCCGAGCCACAATGTCCAGCGCTTCTCTAGCGTTTTTATCTTCCCATACCCCTTCTTTATAGCGCATACAGTCGTTATAAAAATCTACACCGCCGGTTTCACAAAGCAGCGCAAACATAAGGGAGTCAAAATAGCCTGCTGTAGGGTAGGTAAACAGAGCCATTCCTTCCGCTTCCGCCTTTTGGCCAAGCTCCCACATTTCATCCCAAGTTGTAGGTACAGTCCAATTCTTTTGTGCAAACAGGCCCGCATTATAGAATAACCCGCAGGGACCGTAGAACATAGGCGCCATATACATACTGTCATCATCGTAAGGATGGGTTGCAGCGGTATCTGTAAATCCTTCGATCAGCTTGTCCTTTACAGACACATCCTCACCAAATACTTTTTCATCTAAAATATCAGAGAGGTCCGCAAGGGAATTTTCCCGAATCATCGTTTCTGTCAAACCTGCTTCTCTACCGGTAGCCAGATGGACCACATCCGGATAATCTCCAGATTTCATTTTAGAACCGATTACATCCTCCAGATTTTTCTCTGCAGTCAGTTCGATTTTTACGTCTGTATGATCCGCCTCATATGCGGCGGCTACGTTCTCCCACATTTTCTTGCCGTAAGCAGACTCCAAGACGGCAACTTTTAATATAGTTTTTCCATCGCTATCCTTATCCTTATCATCCTCCCGTGTACCGCAGGATGCAAGAAGCGGGAGTGTCAGTATCAGCGCGCAAAACAACGCAACAAATCGTTTCATGTTTCCCTATTCCTTTCTTAAAGCCGGGTATTATAATAAAAAAGGCAGCCCGACCCTTTATTGATTTCACCGTTAGCATTGCCCAGACAGCAGAAACTATACATGTTTGTACAAATTAGGTGAGGATGGAGGATTTTGGAAACAAAAAAGGCACTTCGTTTGAAGCGCCTTTTTTCTTCTGCAATTTGCATGTAAAAAAACAGAAGAGCCAAAGCTCTTCTGTTTTTTATGAAAATCACCCGTTCAGCTGTGCTTCCACCAAACGATCCACCACAGTGGGATTGGCCCTGCCGCCGGAAGCCGCCATAACCTTCCCTACAATCGCTTTTGCAGCAGCCTTCTTGCCTTTTTGATAATCCGCCACAGATTTGGGATTCTGCTGGATAGCATCCTGTACCCATTTTAAAATTATTGCCTCGTCGCTTATCTGCGCTAGTCCTTCCCGCTCAACCTTTTCCGCCACATCAAAATCCGCCTCCCACAGTTCTTTGATCAGTTTTTTTACTGTTGCAGAGTTGATCACGCCATCTCCAGACAATGATGCAAGGGCGGCCATACGCTGGGGCAAAATTTTGCAGACGCTTTCTTCCCCGTCTGCGAGGCGCATTACTTCGGACAGCAGCATATTTGCTACAAGCTTGGGATACCCGGTCCCCGCCGCAGCCCTTTCAAAATAATCTGCCATTGCCATATCTGTAGTAAGTACCTCACCATCATAAGCAGACAAACCGTATTTTTCCATATATTCCTTTTTCCGCTGATCCGGCAACCGGGGGATCTGGGCCTGCAACTGCGCAATTTTGTCATCCGTCAGACGGATAGGGGGCAGATCCGGATCGGGGAAATACCGATAATCATTTGCATTTTCCTTGGTACGCATGGAATAGGTTTTTCCGGTAGCTGCATCAAACCGACGGGTCTCCTGTATAATTTTTTCTCCTGCCTCGATGGCCTCTACCTGCCGTTTGTATTCGTATTCGATAGCCTTTCCTATAAACTGAAAGGAATTCAAATTTTTCATCTCCGTACGGGTGCCAAATACCTCCGTACCCTTTTTGCGCACAGACAAGTTTACATCACACCGCAGCGATCCCTCGTTCATTTTACAATCCGACACACCGGTGTACAAAATAATAGCCCGCAGCTTCTGCAAATAGGCCTTTGCTTCTTCTGCACTGCGTATATCCGGTTCACTGACAATCTCGATCAACGGCACACCGCAACGATTGCAATCGATCATAGTTCCTTTTTCGTCATCGTGCATCAGCTTGCCGGCATCTTCCTCAATATGGATTCGAGTAATGCCGATTCGCTTTGCTCCATCTCCCGTCTCGATATCCAACCACCCATGTTCGCAGAGGGGAAGATCGTACTGAGAAATTTGATATGCTTTTGGCAGGTCGGGATAAAAATAGTTTTTCCGGTCCTGCTTGGAAAACCGAGCAATGGTGCAGTTTGTAGCAAGTCCCGCCTTCACCGCATAGTCCACCACCTTGCCATTGAGAACCGGAAGCGTTCCTGGTAGTCCCAGACAAACTGGGCAGGTTTGGGTATTGGGAGCAGCACCGAAGGTAGTAGGACAAGAGCAAAAAATTTTTGTCTCTGTTTTTAATTCCACATGAACTTCCAGTCCAATCACCATTTCATAATCTTTGATCATCTGCATACTTTATTCTTCCCCCTTTCCCATTTCAAAAGCATATCCAACACGGTACAGCATCGCTTCAGAAAAGGCAGGGCCAATTAGCTGCATGCCTACCGGCATGCCTCCTTCTCCCGTTCCACAGGGCATGGACAGCGCCGGAAGCCCGGCGATGTTCACCGGAACACTATAGGCATCTCCCAAGTACATTTCCAAAGGATCGCTGGTTTTTTCTCCAATTTTATAGGCAACAGTAGGCGCAACCGGAGAAAGAATACAATCACATTTTTCAAAGGCAGCATCAAAATCTGCCCGTACCAGACTGCGCACCTGCAGCGCTTTTTTATAATACGCATCGTAGTATCCAGAAGACAGGGCAAAGGTTCCCAGCATAATCCGTCGTTTCACCTCCGCACCGAATCCTTCGCTGCGACTGTTCTGATACAACGTATCCATATCGGAAAAATCTGCTGCCCGGTATCCATACCGTACCCCATCAAATCGTGCCAGGTTGGAGGATGCCTCCGCTGAAGAAATAACATAATAAGCGGCTAGGGCATGATCCAAAGAGGGCATTTTCACTTGTACAAGTGCAGCGCCCATTCCTTCTAAGGTATCTGCCGCAGCAAGTACCGCTTGTTTTACATCCGTAGAAATACCGTCACCAAAAAATTCTTCCGGCAAACCGATTCGCAGACCGGCAACACCGGCCTGCAATCCGGCAAGATAATCCTCTACCGGCCTGTCGGCGGATGTTGCGTCCCGCTTATCATATCCGGCAATGGCGGACAACACCAACGCATTGTCTCGCACGTCTCGGGTAAGAGGGCCAATCTGATCCAAGGAAGAGGCAAAGGCAACCAGTCCATATCGAGAAACTCGCCCGTACGTAGGCTTCATTCCCACCACTCCGCAGAAAGCCGCCGGCTGACGAATAGAACCGCCAGTATCACTTCCCAAGGCGTAGGCAGCTTCTCCCGCAGCAACTGCAGCAGCAGAGCCGCCGGAGGACCCACCCGGCACTCGTGTAGTATCACAGGGATTTTTCGTAATCCCCATAGCGGAATTTTCCGTTGTGGAACCCATAGCAAACTCATCCATGTTCAGTTTACCCAACAGTACATATCCCGCGTCCTGCAGCCGCTGAATTACATGTGCGTCATATGGTGGCACATAATCTGCAAGCATTTTTGAAGCGCATGAGGTAGCAATCCCTTTTGTACACATATTGTCTTTAATGCCGGCCGGAATGCCGGTAAGCGCCGTACCCTCTCCTGCCGCAATCCGCTTATCTGCCGCCTTTGCCTGCTCCAATGCATAATCTGCATTTGTAGAAATATAGGCATGAATATCCTGCTCACGCTGAGAAATCGTATTCAGATAAGCCTTTGTCAGTTCCACCGCAGAGTATTCTTTCTTCTCTAGAGACTTGGCGTGTGCATATATACTTTTATTAATAAGTTCTTTCATATTACACTATCCTTCCACAACACGGGGAACGGTGATATATCCGTCATCCTTGGTTTTTGCTGCCGCTAACAGTTCATCTCTGTCAAAGGAATGGTCCACTGCATCTGTCCGAAATACATTTTCCATAGGAACAATGTGCTCGGCGGCCGCTGTATCGGTTGTATCCACTTTAGACAGCTGATCTGCAAAAGCAATAATATTTTTCATATCTGCCTGCAAACCCCGCATCTCTTCCTGAGAAAAAGCAAGGCGTGCAAGTCCGGCCACTGCAGGCACGTCGATTTGAGGCGTTTGTTTTTTCTTTTCTGCCGTCCCGCCGTCTCCCCCTTCCCAAAGCTTATCCAATCCAAGAACGGTAAGTTGCTCTGGATCTACAGGAGTAGGCGCATCTGTCATTGGACAGGAAGCATCCTTGATTTTCGGGAATGCAATCACATCCCGCAGGGAATCTGCACCAAGTAGCAACATCACCAATCGATCCAAGCCAAAGGCAAAGCCACCGTGCGGAGGAGTTCCATATCGGAAAGCATTTACCATAAAGCCAAACCGGGTTTCGATCTCTTCCGCAGAGAAGCCCAGCGCTTCAAACATTTTCTCCTGCACATCCTGTCTGTGGATTCGGATGGATCCGCTCCCAAGCTCGATACCGTTGAGCACCACATCATAAGCTTGTGCCCGCACTTTGCTAGGATCGGTAAACAAATACTGCACATCCTCCGGATAGGGCATGGTAAAGGGATGGTGCGTAGAAACATATCGCTTCTCTTCTTCGGAGTATTCAAACTGCGGAAAATCGGTAACAAACAGGAAGGAAAATGTTTCCTTGTCCCGCAGGCCCAATATTTCAGCTACGTCCAGACGCAGATTGCCCAATGTACGGCGCACGGTAGCAAGAGTATCTGCAGAAAACAGGACAAAATCTCCTGGAACAGCACCCATACGGTCCAGCAAGGTCTGCATTTCTTCTTTTGTAAAGTATTTTGTAAGAATCGAATAAATCTCTCCATCGGGACGTATAGCAATCCACGCCATACCCTTTGCACCATAAGAAAGGGCCTTTTCGGTAAGGGTTTCAATCTGGGTTCTGGTAAAATTGGCGCAGCCCTTAGCATTGATAGCGCGCACTACGCCACCTTTGTCACATACAGAACGGAATACGCTGAAAGAGCATTCTGCAGCAAGATCGGTAACGTCTATAATGGGAAGGTCAAACCGCAAGTCCGGTTTGTCGCTACCATACCGGTCCATCGCTTCATGCCATGTGAGACGTGGAAAGGGTTCTGCAATGTCTCGCCCGGTATATGCCTTGAAAATATGCCCAAACATTTTTTCCAGATGCACCAGAATATCTTCCTGGTCTACAAAAGACATTTCCATATCCACCTGGGTAAATTCCGGCTGCCGATCCGCACGCAGGTCTTCATCCCGGAAGCAGCGGGCCACCTGATAATATTTATCGATCCCGCCCACCATCAGCAGCTGCTTATATATCTGAGGAGACTGAGGCAAAGCATAAAAAGCCCCCTGATGCACCCGGCTAGGCACCAAATAATCCCTAGCACCTTCAGGTGTAGATTTACACAGCATAGGTGTTTCTACGCAAATAAAGCCCTGGGCGTCCAAATAGTCCTGACTGGCCTTTTGTACCAAATGCCGGGCACGCAGATTTCTCAGCATAGTTGGACTGCGTAGGTCCAGATACCGGTACCGAAGCCGCAAATCCTCTCGCACACTGATATTGTCGTCCATGGAAAAGGGCAGTTGCTGTGCCTGGGACAACAGTTCCAAAGAGTCTGCATACAGTTCCACCGTTCCGGTAGCAAGGCGAGGGTTATAGGTGTCCTCGCTGCGCTGACGGATCACGCCTGACACGGCAATAACAGACTGGCTGCGCAATCCATCCGCCGCTTTGAAAGCGCTCTCATCCAAAGCAGATGCATCAAATACCACCTGCAAAATTCCTTCTCGGTCTTTCAGATCTACAAAAACGACACCGCCCATGTCTCGTTTTGTTTGGACCCAACCGCAGCAGGTCTGTCGTGTTCCCATTTGTCCTTCCCGTACCAGACCGCAATACATGGTTCTTTTCATCATTTTAATAATATTGCTCCTCTTTCATATTGTTTTAAATACCCTCAAGGGGCGAAAAAAAGTCCTTCGCCCCTGTAAAACAGGGACGAAGGACTAAAATCCTCCGCGGTACCACCCATATAGATCTCAACAGATCCGCTCAAAGATACGTGTATATCCTGCAGCTATAACGTGCCGCACACGTCCACGCCTACTTGCATCGCTTTCAGGTGGAGGCTCCAAGCTGTTCTTCACCGCAGCATTCGTACCGCGCTCGCACCGTCCGCGGCTCTCTTCAACTGCAACTCCGGCTACTCGTCTTTTCACAGCCTTTTACTTATTTGGTTTAGTATAGCACGTTTCTTTCTTGTTGTCAATAGAAATTCTTTGGGTCCCTTCTCTCTTGTAGGCTTTGGCAAGGTTGCGAATTCCTATTGAACTACGGAAATCGTTATGATAAAATTATTTTAATAAAATGAGATAGAAACGGAGAAACGTATATGTCAAAAACAGCATGGATTTTTTCCTATAAATTAAAAAAGAATGTATGTGAGGAGCAATTTATTGAACGAACGCAAAGGTTACACGATGAAGTCATTTCTAAAGCAAAAGGCTTCATTTCCTGGGAGCATTATCTGCAAGGGAATATATGGACTGATTTTGTACTTTGGGAAACAGAAGAAGATGCCAAAAATGCTACAACGATAGGCCAAGGAAAAGCTGCTACTGAAAAATTTTATGCGTGTATTCAAATGAATACCTGCAGAGCCTTAATTTCACAGCTTGTAAAAAAATATTAAATAAGCTTTGCTGGTTGAGCAGCCCTTTGGAAATAGGGCCTCACTTTTTAAAGGCTTCCCCATTTTATTAGGCCATTCTGTAATTCATCTGCCCGAAATTAAGCATGCGCAATGCTGGAGAGCTTATACATATAAAAACTATAAGACGGCAGAACGCAGCCAAACAAAAGCCGCCCTGGAAACTTCCAGAGCGGCTTTTGCTTTATTTAGGAGAAAAGGAAAAATCAAATTTCATTGATTCTTGTCTTGTGAAAAAGCAATATCACTGTCCGGCGTATATTCATAACAGGTAACTTCTACATCCATCATCTGTCCGCCGCGGTAAATAGTAAAGGTAAGCACATCACCCACTGCATGGCCTTCAATCGCTTCTTCCACATCACTTGCAGATGTGATTTCCGCTCCGTCTACGGATATAATTCGGTCACCGACCTGAAGCGCGCTATCATTGTATCCTTCTCCGACTCGCATAACATATACACCCGTAGCCTGAGAGCGGAAATACCGATAGGCAGTGTAAGAATCCTTAACATCAAACAGGCTGACGCCTATAAATGTTTTTCCAGTTACATATCCGTTTGTCTGCAGTTCTCCGATAACGTGCTCCGCATCGTTGATGGGAATGGCAAATCCAAGTCCTTCAATTTCCGTTCCGGTAGATTTTGCGTTGACAACGCCAACCAGTTCACCCTTCATATTGAACAGGCCTCCTCCAGAGTTGCCAGGGTTGATGGCCGCGTCGATCTGAATCAGCGTCATCACCGTATTGTCTACCGTAATTTCCCGATCCGTGGCAGACACAATACCGCTAGTTGCGGTTCCCCCCAGTTGGCCTAAGGGATTTCCTACCGCCATTACCTGATCCCCCACCTGCAAAGTGGAGCTGTCTCCAAAGACTGCGTGTTCCAGATCCTCAGCATCAATTTTCAGCAATGCAATGTCGGAATCCTCGTCCCGTCCAATTAACTTCGCTTCATATTCCGTGCCGTCGGTAAGACGCACTTTAATTGTATCCGCCACTTTATTATCTGATACAATTACGTGATTGTTGGTTACAATATAACCATTTTCGCTGACAACTACGCCGCTGCCGGCTCCACTGCTTACATATTGGAAATTCCCATATGAACTGAGAAAATCTGTTGTAATTTCTACAACACTGTTTTTGACTGTTTCATAAACCTGTGCTTGGGTCAGCGGATCTTTGATTTCATTTCCGTCTTCATCGGCAATCACGGCCGTTTTGTATATCACCAGCGGATCTTTTCCCGATGCACTTCCTCCTGCAGACGACCCGTTTGTCAGCGCAATCCCAAAATACGCGCCGCCAAGCCCCGTTCCAAATGAAAGCAGAAGGCACGCTGCCACAATTAGGGCAATGCCAGCTCTTTTTTTGCCGTGTTCTTTTTTCTTTTTACGAGGTATCTCTCCTGGTCCGCCCGGTGTAGGAGTATGAGGGGGACGATATCGGTATTCACCAGATTCGCTTTTCTGCATCCATGCGGGATTCAACGTACTGCCACTTTGCCCTGTTATATTCCCAAGCGGCGTATACTGCGTGTTGGACTGCTGATTCGCTTCCATGCTGCCAGCAGTATTCTGATGCGACTCTTGCCGCACCGGCTGAACATCAGACCCATTAGACCAGTGATTCCAGGAGGCGGGATCCGCTGATGGTTTCTGTGCATCCTGAGCAGCTTGCGCAGGCGTCGATTCTATGACGCCGGTCTGTCTCGGAAAATGTACTGTGGAGTCTTCCGTACCCTCTTTTAGCGGTACATTACGTACTTCCCCATTTTCTCCAGACGCAGGCTCCATATTGTCGTTTCTGTATTCTTCCATATTTTTATAACCATACCTTTCGGCAAATATTTTTATGTTCTATCCTGATGCTGTTATTATATTTCCCAAATGTGATAGTTTTTTGAAGACAAAAGGAAAAATACTTGAAAACAAGCGGAAAACAATGTAAAAAAGTACTATGAAACTTTTTTCTCCGCTGTTACGATAAAACCGTCTACGTTATTGCCGGATACCGTATACGTACAGTCTGCGGGAATCTTACACTGGGTGCTTCCCTTTCCAGCCTCTACATAATAAATCAAAATTCCCTTGTCAAAAGTCTCCTCCGGCGCCAGCGGGACACTGGTATCTGTTTCTATACTATACAGAAGTCGTGTACCATCATATGTGTAGGATTTCAAAAAGTCAATGTATTCTTCCAAACAGAGATCCCGCTCCTCCATGATCCGTGCGTGAGGCGTGCCCACATATCGATAATGCCAGGACTCGTAATTGATACCAGTGATATATACCTTCTCCTCCGGATAGCGGAGAACAAATCCATAATCCTCACAGTTTTCCCGAAACCATGCACACGGCTCGTAGCTTTCCACATAGTAAGTTCCTTCACCCGGAACATATACGTTCAAATCCATAGCAAGTCCGGTATGATGCTCACTGTATCCAGGATTGGCTACATATGCCTTGGCGTAATCCTCTCCATTGGTGGCTGCGTAATCAGCATACAGGTCCGCCTGCTCCTGATAGCTGCGATATCCGCTGTTTACCTGCATGCTGGAAAATCCAGTTGCCGCAAAATATGCTTCCGTTAATATATTGAATCTTTCAATTGTGCTTTTGCGCAGCTTCGAGGCCTTGTCCCGGACATAATATTTATCATTTTTCAAGGAAGAAACCGAGGTGATTTCTGCTTCTGCATCTTTGGGAAAGGTATATGGATAAGCATAGTTTACCAAAATAAGCGTTCCTGTGTGAACGGATTCCTCTGACAAAGTTAGAATTTGTTCACGGTTCTCCTCTAAGCCGGTGCCGGACCCATCTACATTTTCGAGTGTCCCTATGTTGGAAGAAGGCAGCATATTCTCTTCCGGTTTATTTCTTCCGCTAACAAGTAGATAAATACAAACACCAAAGACTACAGCAAAAATCAGCGTAATAAGTATCACACCCGGATTGGGCGGCCTACGTCTCCGCCGGCGATATCTGCTTACCGGACGCCGCCGTTGTCCATGCCCTGCTTCCTCCGGTGTATATGTTCGTTTGACTTCCTGCTGGGGATACAATCCGCCCTCGGAATTACCTTTCCAGTTATCGTTCATAAACGCTCCCCCCAATATCACATTGTCCCTCTGCCTTACAGCAGAGGGACATATTGTATTATTTTATTCTTCTGTTTCCAGAGCGTCTTTTCTGGACAGATTCAGTCTGCCGCGCTCGTCTATACCTAAAAATTTGACGCGCATCTTGTCGCCTACATTACAGATATCTTCAACTTTTTCGGTACGCTTATTATCCAGCTTGGAAATGTGTACAAGACCTTCTTTTCCAGGCGCAAATTCTACAAAAGCACCAATAGGAATAATTCTTGTAACAACCCCTTCATAAATTGCACCGGCCTCCGGTTCAAACACAATCCCATCGATAATTTTTTTCGCTTCGTCGATGCTGGACTGCTCGATTGCAGAAATAAAGATGCTACCATCATCTTCGATATCGATTTTAGCTCCGGTATCCGCTACGATTTTTTGAATCACCTTACCGCCTGTGCCAATTACTTCTCGGATTTTGTCTACATGGATCTTCATAGACAGCATCTTAGGCGCAAACTTGGATACTTGCTTTCTAGGTTCGGGAATCGCCTTCAGTAAGATTTCATCAATGATATAATCTCGTCCCTTGTGGGTCACCTCAAAAGCCTCACGGATAATCTCTGGGGTTAGACCATCTACTTTAATATCCATTTGAATCGACGTGATACCCTTGTGGGTACCAGCTACCTTAAAGTCCATATCGCCGTAAAAATCTTCCAGTCCCTGGATATCGATCATGGTCATAAAGTCATCGCTGTCTTCCGCAGTGATCAAGCCGCAGGAAATACCTGCAACCGGCGCGGTAATCGGTACACCAGCATCCATCAGCGCCAGTGTGGAACCGCAAACAGAACCCTGGGACGTAGAACCATTGGAAGACACTACCTCAGACACCAGACGAATCGCATAGGGGAAGTCCTCCACGGAAGGAAGCACCGGCACAAGAGACCGCTCTGCCAACGCGCCATGTCCAATTTCCCGGCGTCCGGGACTTCTTGCAGATTTTGCCTCCCCTACAGAATAGCCGGGGAAGTTGTAATGATGCATATACCGTTTGCTGTCCTCTGCCCAAATACCGTCTAGTATCTGCGCATCGCTGATGGGGCCTAATGTAGCCAGGGTCATAACCTGGGTTTGTCCTCTGGTAAAGAGGCCAGACCCATGGACCCGATTGAAAAGGCCTACTTCCGCACTCAGCGGACGAATCTCATCCATCCGTCTGCCATCTACACGTTTTTTATCAACCAGCAACCAACGGCGGACAATTTTCTTTTGAATTTTATAAATAAGCTCCGGATAAATCGTGGGCAGTTCCGGATATTTTTCCAGAAAAGCTTCCATAATTTTATCTTGAATGGGTTCCATGCGCTCGTCTCTGACATTTTTATCGTCTGTATCCAGCGCCTGCATCACATCCTCTTCCACATAAGCAAAAATTTCGTCAAACATATTGTGGTCCAGTTCGCCGGAAGGATAGGAAAATTTCTCTTTGCCTACTTCAGAAACAATATTGCGGATAAATACAAGCAGCTGTTTAATTACCGCATGCGCCAGCATAATAGCGTTGAACATGTCATCATCGGACACTTCCTTTGCACCAGCTTCAATCATTACCACCTTTTCCTCGGATGCAGATACAGTTAAATCTAAAATGCTGGTTTCATCCTGTTTTTGGGTGGGATTGATCATCATCTTCCCGTCAGGCGTCATACCTACAAAAACAGCGCCAATAGGACCGTTCCAAGGAATATCGGAAATAGACAGCGCAATGGAAGCGCCGATCATAGCGGCAATTTCCGGTGCAGCGTCATGGTCTACGGAAAGAACCGTCAGCGCGACGTTTATATCGTTTCGCAGATCCTTAGGAAACAGCGGTCGAATAGAGCGGTCAATTACGCGGGAAGTGAGAATTGCCTTTTCTCCAGGTCTGCCCTCCCTCTTCAAAAAGCCACCGGGAATTTTACCCACAGAATACATTCTCTCCTCAAAGTCTACAGACAGGGGAAGAAAATCGATTCCCTCTCGGGGACGGGCAGCTGCAGTAGCACAGGCAAGCACTGCGGTATCACCATAGCGTACCACACAGGAGCCGTTCGCCAGGCCCGCTACTTTTCCAGTCTCCACCACAAGGGGCCTGCCGGCCAGTTCAAATTCAAAGGTTTTGTACTTCTCAAACATTTTAATACCTCCATGTTTGTTGCTTCTTCGGAGGTTTAGCACTTAAATATATGCCGCCGACCGCGACGCATATTTAACTGCTAATCCGCTCGAAGAAACGATTATTTTAATATACCCCACAAATGCTTTGCATCTGCGGGGCTTTCGTGAAGGCTGCGGCAGATGCCGCAGCCATAACACATCACTAGGAAAGCGGCAGCCGGGTCAATTACTTTCTCAGGCCGAGCTTTTCTACAATTGCACGGTAGCGATTGATATCCTTTTTCTGCAGGTAACCCAGCAGATTGCGGCGATGGCCAACCATTTTCAGCATACCTCTGCGAGAATGGAAGTCCTTCTGATTTACTTTCAGATGCTCGGTCAGAGTCTTGATTCTATGGGTCAGAATAGCGATCTGTACCTCCGGGGAACCGGTGTCGCCTTCATGTGTCTTGTACTCTTCAATAATTTTGTTTTTTTCTTCTTTTGTGATCATTGTATTCACCTCATAAAAATATTTGCAATCGCATTTCTCAGGCGGCGGCAGGTGAAAAAACCTCTGGAAGGCTTTGCATCCGCTGTCCGGGAAACCGACATTGCTAGGGGGTATTATAACACAATTGCCCGACAATGTAAAGCTATTTTATAATTTTTTTCTGTTTTGCTTTTTTAGGGACAAACAGGTTTCGCCACAGGGCAATGCCGCCGGCGACCACCAGCATACCGCCAAACAGCTTGCGTACCAGCACAGGATCTACCGCGTTCGCAGCAGCAGCCCCGAAATACGCCGCTACCATACCGAAGGCCGAGGTAAATAAAAGAATCCCAAAGGGAATACGCCGTTTTGTTATATGCACAAACAGAGCGGCGGCAGACGCAAAAATAAAGAAAAATAAGTTTAGTCCCTGGGCACTGATTTGATCCACATTTCGAATCAGCGTAAGGTAAATGACCAGTAAGCCCCCGCCGCCGATACCCATACCAGATAAAGAGCCCAGCAGTACAGCGGCGATAAAATCAATGATTACCATGTACTCCTCCATACAAGCATACTGCCTTTATCTTGCATCAAAAAGCCTCTCAATATGCAGCAGAACCGTGAGAAAACTGACTGTTATATAGATGATGATAAAATCCCTCTGCCTCCAGCAGAGTTTTGTGATTTCCCTGCTCCACGATTTTTCCATCCCGCATAACCAAAATCATGTCCGCATCCCGGATCGTAGACAACCGATGCGCCACGATAAAGGATGTTCTGCCCTGCATCATTTTTGCAAATGCGTCCTGGATTTTCATTTCAGTCCGGGTATCGATGGAACTGGTGGCCTCATCCAGAATCAGCATAGGCGGAAGACTGAGCATAATTCTTGAAATACATAAAAGCTGTCGCTGCCCTTGAGATAAGCTGCTCTCTTCTCCAAGCACAGTATCATATCCCTGGGGCAACCGCCGGATAAAACTGTCCGCATGGCTGGCTTTAGCCGCCGCCACAATTTCTTCTTCTGCAGCATCAGGACGTCCAAAAGCAATATTTTCCCGCACTGTGCCGCTGCAAAGCCATGTGTCCTGCAGTACCATACCAAAATTTTCTCGCAGGCTGTGCCGCGTAACGGTCCGAATGTCGGCTCCATCTACGCAGATGCAGCCCCCGTCTACATCATAAAAACGCATGAGCAAATTAATCAAGGTTGTTTTTCCGCATCCCGTTGGACCTACTATAGCAATTCGCTGTCCAGCACTCACCCGTAAATTGAGATTTTCTATTAAAGCCTTGCTTTTATCGTATGAAAAACTTACCGATTCAAGCATAACATTTCCCCGAACTTGCTGCAAAGCATCTGCTCCGTCCAAGGGCTGCTCCTCTTCATCCAATAATTCAAATACCCGTCCGGCACAAGCCATAGCATTCTGCAGCTCTGTGACTACACCGGTAATTTCATTGAATGGCTTTGCGTATTGCACCGCATAGGATAGTAGACAGGACAACGCACCTATCGTCATCGCGCCGGATATAGCGGACAGCGCTCCCAAAAATACCGCCACTGCATATACAGTGTTGCTAATCAGCCGGGTAGTTGGATTTACTAGCGCCGAAAAAAACAGCGCACGCACAGAAGACACCTGCAGTTCATCATTGATCTGATCGAACCGCTTTTGATTTTCCTCTTCTCGATGAAAAGCATTTACAATCTTCTGATGCTCGATCATCTCTCCTACGAATCCAGTCTGCACGCCCCGCACTTCCGACTGAACTCGAAACATGTGGTAGGTTCTTGTAGCAATAAACCGGGCCACCAGCAAAGACAGCGGCGTAAGCAAAATGACCGCAGCAGCAGTCTGCCAGTGAATGCTGATCATAAATCCTACTGTTCCCAGAATCGTAATCACACCAGTGAACAATTGTGTAAATCCCATAAGCAGGCCATCACAGAATTGATCCACATCCGTAATCACCCGACTCACTGTATCTCCCTGTGGATGTGCATACAGATAGGAAAACGGTAGCTTTTGAATTTTTACAATTGCCGCATTTCGAATATCCTGCGCTACACTGTACGTAATCCGGTTGTTGACCACATTCATCAGCCACTGTACCAACGCTGTTACCGCGGCGACGACACCCGCCCAAAGCAGGATAGAAATAAGAGCATTAAACTGCACCGCGCCAGCTTCCGTGATGGTATCAATAGCATTTCCAAAAAGCACCGGTAAATACAGCGTCAGCGCTACGCTGACAGCAGCCAAGAATACCGTTACGAAAAAGAGCCATTTGTATTTCCCAATATATTGCAGAACTCTTAACAAAGTGCCTTTATTTTGTGTCTTTTTCATGCCATCTCCTCCTCACTGCCAAACTGTGAACGGTATATCTCTTGATATACCTTGCAAGAATCCAGCAGATGTTTATGCGTTCCCTTGCCGGCAATAGTTCCATCATCCAAAACAAGAATCTGGTCCGAATGCATTACAGAAGAAGCCCGCTGGGAAACGATAAAAACAAGAGGCTTTGGAGAAAGAGTGGCGATAGCGGCGCGCAAGGCTGCTTCCGTAGCATGATCCAGCGCAGAAGCGCTGTCGTCTAAAATCAAAATTTCGGGGGAACGCACCAAAGCCCGGGCAATGGTCAGCCGCTGGCGCTGACCACCAGAAAAGTTTCGGCCGCCCTGCTCCACCATAGCGTCCAGCCCTCCTTTATCCCGCACTACTTGATCTGCCTGGGCAATCTCCAGAGCCTTCCAAATCGCAGCGTCGTCAGCCGCAGAATCACCCCACAGCATATTGTCGCGGATTGTACCGGAAAACAGCACCGCTTTTTGCGGTACTACCGCTATGCGCCTAAGGAGCTGCGCCCGGTCCCACGCGGCAGTGGCGATGCCGTTTATATATACCTTACCCTCTGTGGGAAGATAAAATCCAGGAATCAAATGCATCAGACTGGTTTTTCCGCTGCCGGTGCCGCCAATCACACCGACAGTCTCCCCCGGCGCCGCCGAAAAGGAAATACGGGACAAGCTGTCCTCTCCCGCTCCGCTGTACCGCAGCGCCGCGTTTTCAAAGCGGACGCCGCTTTCGTCCACACCGGTTTGGCCACTGTCGGAGAGTGCCGGTACATCTGGCTGCACTGCAAGGGTCTCCTCTACACGGGCTGCACTAGCAAAAGATTTTGTGATCATAATGACAAGGTTGGCCATTTTCACCAGCTCCACCAAGATCTGCGACATATAATTATACAGTGCAAGCACCGCACCAGTAGTGATAATACCTTTATTTACCTGGCCCGCACCCACCCACAGAAGTGCAATGATTCCCAAATTGATTACCACATATGTAAGAGGATTCATCAAGGCTGAAATTCTTCCTACCGCCTTCTGCATGATCAGAAGAGCCTTGTTTTTTTCTTCAAAGTTTTTTTTCTCTCGATTTTCTGCACAGAATGCCCGAATCACTCTAGCGCCCCCAAGATTTTCCCGAGTAGCGCCAAGTACTCCCTCCAACCGACGCTGTACCTTTTCATACAGGGGAATACTCGCCAAAATAATGGCAAACACTACGATACATAAAGCAGGGATCACCACTACAAATGTCACAGCGGAATGGGGATCCACTACAAAAGCCAGCACTGCCGCACCAAATACAATAAAAGGGGAACGCAAAAATAGACGCAGCATCATATTGACGCCATTTTGCACCGTATTAATATCACTGGTCATTCGCGTGATCAGTGAAGAAGTTCCAAGAGTATCCAATTGAGAATAGGAAAGGCGCTGCACCCGCTCAAAAAGTGCATGGCGCAATTTTGTTGCAAAACCCACAGCAGCCACAGCAGAGAAATACTGCGCTGTGACAGAAAAGGCAAGTCCCGCAACAGCAAGCCCAACAAGCAGCAGACACTGGAGCAGCACGGATTTCCAATCTCCGCTGCGAATGCCGCTGTCGATAATGTTGGCAACCACAAGGGGAACCGCCAGTTCAAATACTGCCTCGATCAATTTGAACAGCGGGCCCAGAATCGTCTCTTTTTCATACCCTTTTAAATATTTCAGCAATTTTCTCATACCCTACCCTGACCCATATGCAAAATTTACTTATACTGTACAAAAGCATGGCGGCAACCATATTGTACTTTTTTTCATTATAACCCTTCCTATTTTATAAGTCAATGACCGCCACCTCTTGCAAATGGAGAAATTTTGCAGTATCATATCCTTATGAATATACAATATACACTGATTCGGACTAATCGAAAGTCCATCGGCATTCGGATCAGCGACACGGGAGAAGTGATTGTGCGCGCACCCCGGCAAACACCGGTGGGAGAAATTGAAACGATCTTGCAGCAGCATGCAGCATGGATTGAAAAAAACAAGCAGCGGGCAGCGGATCGGAAGACGCGGCTTGGCAGTCTGAATGAGGAGCAGACGGAGCAGCTGAGGCAGCTGGCAAAAATTCGTCTTACAAAAAAGACGGAGTTTTTCGCTACCCGCATGGGATTGACTTATGAAAAAATATCTATCACCAGTGCAAAAAAACGACTTGGCTCCTGCAGTACCAGAGGCAGTATATGCTATTCTCTTTATCTGCTCCTATACCCGGATGCAGCAGTGGATTATGTAGTTGTGCACGAGCTGGCCCACCTGGTGGAGCCTAATCATTCTAAAAACTTTTACGCGGTTATCGACCGTTATCTTCCCGATTGGCAGGCACGCAAAGCTCTGCTGCAGCCTGCGTATATGCGAAATCCCCTAGATGGGGAAGAATTTTAATAGCTTGAATGCACAGGGGATTCCTTGACGCAAAAGCAGCTATGCAAAGGCATCCATAAAATGACACCAGATTAAATAATATTAAACTACTGCCTATCAATCTTGATGGAACAATGTTGGTAGAAAGTACAGGTGAAATATACCACCGCCCAAACAATAAAGGGCACCCAATATGGGTGCCCTTTATTGTTTTTATTCTTCAATATTCTTTGCAGCACGTCGCTCTTCTATCTGGGCACGGATCATCATATCCTTCACCTTCATAAGTCTGGTCTGTGCACCGCGCTCATTTTCATCCAGCTTCATGGAAATTGTTTTTACGCCCGCCTCATACTGGGGAATCATAATGTATTCAAATGCATTGACTCTACGGCGGGTCTTTTCTATCTCATCACACAAAAGCGTTGCCGTTTTTTCTAACTGTGCCAGCCGGACAAGCTGGGCAGACGTAGCGCAAATTTGTTCCACCGCCTCATCCAGTGCACCGGAAGTAAAGGCATATCCGTATCCTACACCGCCAGTGTCTGACGCTTTGATAGCCTCATACTGAAATACTGGTACATACACGCTCATAATATTTTTTTGCTTGACCAAAAGCTCTCCCTGCATACCCGGCAGCATCAGTGCTTCCTTCATCATACGAGGATCCGTCAGCGCCGCAGCTGATGCAAAACTGGAATATACGCTCCCAAGCTGCTGACACAGCGCCTCACGCAGAGCTTTCGCCTCCCGTACTACATCTAAAAACTGGCGCATCAGCTCATCCCGTTTATCTTTAAGAAGCTTATGTCCTCGTCTGGCTGTAACCAGGCGTGCCTTTAGCTTTTTCAATTCCATTCTGGTGGGGTTCACTTTTATCTCCGCCATATGCTGCGTACTCCCTCCCCCGTCGTTTTATTCTTCTACCGGCCACTACTTATCCAAAAGCTGAGGCTTGATCCGTTTCATTTCGCTCCTTGGAAGAATCCGCAGAAGCGACCACCCCAAATCCAATGTTTCCTCAATAGTGCGGTCTTCGTAAAATCCTTGGTTAATATACTGTTTTTCAAATGCATCGGAAAATTTTGCGTACAATCGTTCCACCGGTGTCAGCGCAGCTTCTCCCAGTACCACCATCAGTTCCTTTGCATCTTTTCCTCTGGCATAGCTAAAAAATAGCTGGTTCATCGTGTCTGCGTGGTCTTCTCTGGTTTTCCCAGCCCCGATGCCTTTGTCTTTCAATCTAGAAAGAGAGGGGAGCACATCTACCGGCGGCAAATACCCCTTGCGGTACATTTCTCTAGACAAAATAATTTGTCCCTCTGTTATATATCCTGTGAGATCCGGAATAGGATGGGTTTTGTCATCTTCCGGCATGGTTAGAATAGGGATCATTGTAATCGACCCCTCGCTGCCCATTTTCCGTCCCGCCCGCTCGTACATTGTTGCAAGGTCTGTATATAAATATCCCGGATACCCTCGTCGTCCCGGCACCTCTTTTCGGGCAGCAGATACTTCCCGTAAGGCCTCCGCATAGTTGGTAATATCGGTAATGATCACCAGCACGTGCATGTCACAGGTATACGCAAGGTATTCCGCCGCAGTAAGCGCCATTCTAGGTGCGGTAATCCGCTCAATAGCCGGGTCGGAAGCAAGGTTGATAAACAGTACAGTACGGTCCATCGCACCTGTTTTCTTGAGATCGGAAATAAAAAAATCTGCTTCTTCAAAGGTAATGCCTACAGCGGCAAAAACCACAGCAAATTTGGAGTCGTCTGTCACTCCGCCGGTACGCACCTTAGCCTGGCGGGTAATCTGGGCAGCCAGATTGGCGTGGGGCAGCCCAGATCCCGAAAAAATGGGCAGCTTTTGTCCCCGTACCAGAGTATTCAGCCCATCGATTGTAGAAATCCCCGTCTGAATGAATTCAGACGGGTACCGGCGCGCAGCAGGATTCATTGGCGTGCCGTTTACATCCGGTGTTGCCTCCGGCAAAATTTTCGGACCGCCGTCGATGGGTTCACCCATACCAGAGAACACCCGCCCCAACATATCTCGTGATACAGGAAGCTGTACACCATGCCCTAGAAAACGAACCTTAGAAGTTGCCAAGTTGATCCCCGCAGCATTTTCAAACAGCTGGACCAGTACGTTAGAGCCGTTAATCTCTAAAACCCGACACCGGCGCACCTCGCCGTTGGGCAGTTCAATCTCCCCTAATTCATCGTATTTTACCCCGTCAACCTTTTTTACCAGCATCAATGGGCCGGCTATTTCTTCAATGGTTTTATATTCACGGATCATTCTCGTCGCTCCCTTCTCCGCTTTGCACAAGAGCATCTATTTGCCGGTCGATTTCCACCTGAATTTGAGCATACGCCTCTTTGAATTGGTCGGCAGAAACAGCCTTGGCACGCCCAATCTGCTCCCGCACCGGCAACTCGGAAATTTTTTGAATATCCACACCTTTATCAATTGCTGCTGCAGCCTTTTCTCCAAAATACAAGATCAAAAAAGCGAGCGCGTACTGCTGTTGCATCGGCGTATAAGAATCTGTATCGGAAAAGGCGTTTTGCTGGAGATAATCCTCACGAATGCTTTGCGCCACTTCCAATGTCAGGCGATCCTGGGGAGAAAGCGCGTCTATACCTACCAGCTTTACAATCTCATCTAATTCCGACTCCGCCTGCAGCAGCCGGGAAATTTCGCTTGACTGCGCCGTCCAATGATGATGAACATTCTCCGAGAACCATTCTTCCAGGCGATCTTTATATAGAGAATAAGAGCTAAGCCAGTTAATCGCTGGAAAATGACGCCGATATGCAAGGCTGGCATCCAATCCCCAAAATACCTTCACAATCCGCAGCGTCGCCTGAGAGACGGGCTCGGATATATCGCCGCCGGGAGGAGATACCGCCCCAATAGCGGAAAGAGAGCCTCTGCGTCTATCACTACCAATACATACCACGTCTCCTGCACGCTCGTAAAACTGGGACAGCCGGGAAGTAAGGTACGCTGGATATCCCTCGTCACCAGGCATTTCCTCCAAACGCCCGGACATCTCTCGCAGCGCCTCCGCCCAGCGAGAGGTGGAGTCGGCGATAACCGCTACAGAATAGCCCATATCCCGAAAATATTCTGCAATTGTGATTCCTGTATATATCGATGCCTCTCTGGCTGCCACTGGCATATCAGATGTATTTTCAATGAGTACCGTACGCTTCATTAAGGACTCGCCGCTTCTGGGGTCGGTAATTTCCGGGAATTCGCCCAGCACGTCTGTCATTTCGTTACCCCGCTCACCACAGCCGATGTATACCACCAAGTCCACATTACTCCATTTGGCAAGCTGATGCTGCACTACAGTTTTTCCACTGCCGAATGGTCCCGGCACACAGGCGGTTCCTCCTTTTGCAATAGGAAATAGCGTGTCAACGATACGCTGCCCCGTCACCATCGGTTCTCTGGGCGGCAGTTTTTCCAAATAAGGCCGCGCACGACGTACCGGCCATTTCTGCATCAATGTGAGAGAGCGTTCTCCGTTTTCTGTTTCCAAAATACCGATCTGATCTGTCACGGTATACTCCCCAGAAAAGAGTTCCCGAACAGTACCGCCTCCACCAATGGGAACCATAATCTTATGGCGTATTACTTCCGTTTCATCCACATATCCCAGAACATCCCCCGAAGTTACCTGCGAGCCTGCTTTTACCTGGGCATGAAATTTCCATTTTTTCTCCCGATCCAGGGAAGGCACCGAAACACCCCGCGTAATGTTAGAACCATACAGCTCCCGCATTTTTTCAAGAGGGCGCTGGATCCCGTCATAAATATTTGTGACAATTCCCGGCCCCAGCTCTACAGACAACGGCGCTCCAGTAGATACTACACGCTCGCCCCTGCCGATTCCTGCTGTTTCCTCATATACCTGAATGGAAGCTCGGTCTCCATGAATTTCTATAATTTCGCCAATTAGCTGGTGCTTTCCAACATGGACCACATCAAACATGTTGGCATCCCGCATTCCCTCTGCAATGACCAGTGGGCCGGATATTTTTACGATTTTCCCTTCCGTCATACGCATGACCTCTGTTTCTTAATCTTTGAAAATAATGTCAGCCCCCACAGCCCGTTCCACCGCACGTTTCAGTTGGGCTGTTCCATAGCCGCTGTCCAAATCCGGCAAAGTAACAATTGCCGGCAAGGTACCTTCCGACAGACGTGCAATTTCTTCTTCAATCTCTCCGGCCAGTGGCGCCGTAATATAGAGGATTACACAGTTCTCTCCCTTTGCCCTTTTCAAAGCCGCCAGTGCCTCGCGGGGGGTTTCGGCATCATAAACGGTAAAGCCTGCTGCCATAAAGCATAGCACCTGGTCTCTGGGACCAATCACACCGATCTTATACATTTACTTCACGCAGCCTTTCCCGAATTGTATCTGCACTACTACCGGATTCCAATATGGCGGCAATCATTCGTCCATTGGCGAGTTCCGCCTCGCGAATCAACAAATATCGAACAGCGACTTCCGGGCCAAATGGCTTAAACCTATAGGGTTGGCATGCCAGCAGCACAGCTTCATCAAAAAGCTTTTCTATACCGGATAAATCCGCAGCAGACACTGCACGACGTACCGCATCCTTTACATAGCAATCTCCAATTCGCTCGCTAATCTGTTCTAAATGCGCAAAATTTTCTTCCTCTCCAAGCAGCATTGAAAGAGCAACCTGTCCACCAGGAACGAATACGCGAGCCATAAGAGAACGTCCCGCTTCCACGGGAAGACCGCCCAAGCGAATACGCAGACAGGCTAAAATATTGGCAAAATCCGCACGCATACAAACAATTTGCCTGATCAGCGGCACGCCCTCCGCTGCAGCTTTTTCTGCCATATCTGCAAAACATGCCCGATCCAGCAGTAAATCAATGCAGCGCGCCTCTCCTGTTTTACTATACTCATGCCGCGCCGTCCAGGCAGCGACAGCCATTGCAGGCGGAAGATCCGGCAGCATATCACGCTGCAAATATTCCTGCATCTGCTGCGCAGGTACCGTGCCGCAGATATAAAATTCGTTAAAGGAACGAATCTCTTGAACTGCACATTTAATGGCAATTTTTATATTTGTACAATCGTATTTATACAACAGGGGATAATACACAGCAAAATTTGGAACTGCGCTGCGCACTTTTTCCACTGCATCATTAAAGGCTGCATCAAAAATCATTTTTTCCGTTGCCGGAACAGAAACACGAAATAACTCCGACACAACTTGATACAACTGTCCAGCTGAAGGTGCCTCTAGCATCCGCGCCATACGCGCAGATACATTCCCGGCCCCCTCGCTGGCCCGCAGAAAGGATGAGGAAAACAGATATTCTTTGTCAGGGATCATAGCTGCACAGTCCTTTCCTTGGTTTTTTTATATTTATCCATTCTCCTGTGTCGGGAACAAAATATTTATTACCACATGTTCCATTTGTTCCCGAACACTGCCGATTACCGCCTCCACAGAACAATTGGATTCAATATCGCCATAGCGCAATATCAACCCGCCCTGGATAGGCGCTATATCCTCGGCAAGTGTAAAATCTACTTTTTCAAAAGTAGAAGAAATCCGTTTTAAAAAGTTTTTGGCCTCCTTGATCACAAGCGGCCCCAATTCCTGATCCGCCTCGCACAACAACAGTTCAAAATTTGTACTGTCCACCTCTTCCTCACCATATGTTTCCTGCAGGTGCTTTACTCTCTCCAATCGCTCTGCAGCAGAATCCGCCAGCAAATGAGCCAAAAACAGACAGTACTCCTCGCGAGGCAGCTCATATAAGTATTTTCCCGCCTCTGAAAAAGCTTTTGTCAGTATACCTACCTTAGCGGCAAGCAAAATTTCCCGTTTTTTCATATCGGCGGTGGAATCTGCCCGCGATTTCGCAGCGTCCTTTTCACGCTCTATTCGATCCCGTGCTGCTTCCACAATCCCAGCGGCACGCTGTATAGACTCTTTTTCAATTTGTTCGCATTCTTGCTGGGCAGCTTTCCATATCTCCTGGGCTTCATCCTGAGCCTGGGAAAGGATTTTGTCCAAAATTTTATCTAAATTATGCATCCGTCGTCCATGCCTTTCTATGCTTTCACCTCAAGTTCAGAGGCAAAGGCGTCACATTTGAATATCTTACGGGTTAAAGAACAACACGGGGAGCATAGACACCAGGAGAGCAAAAATTGCATAGGTTTCCACTAGAGCGGCGGAGGTAATAGCCTTTACCACCTGACCGTCTCTGCGAGATACGAGTCCAATTCCAGCGGCGGCAACGCGTCCTTGGGCAATACCGGAAAAATACCCCACGATTGCGATAGGGAGAGACGCAGCCAAAAGATACATGCCCTGTGTAAAATCAAGGGCGACTTCCCCGCCGAACAAACCAATTTTCATTAGAATCAAAAACGCAGTAACCAAACCGTAAATGCCCTGTGTACCAGGAAGCGCCTGCAGAAGAAGCGCTTGTCCGAATTTGGCCGGGTCATCCGCCAGCATACCGGAAGCCGCCTCCCCCACGATGCCCACTCCCTTTGCACTACCAATGCAGGCAAAGGTAGCCGCTAGGGCGGCGCCCAAAAGCGCCAGGTTTTGCCCGGTAAAAATAGCTGTTAAAAACTCCGTAAATGTCATGATCCCTCTCCTTGTTCTGTTATTTAAAATTTACATACTTACTTTTGGGTTCCAAAGGCGCAAAGGCCCGCCCGCCAGATTCATAAAACTTACCAAAAAATTCGATATACTGCAGTCGGCTGGTATGGACGTATGTGCCCAAAATATTAACCAAAAAGTTGATCACGTGACCAAGCAGGAACACAACGATGAAGAGGATGATTCCTCCCACTGTAAATCCACCCATAGTACTGAGCAAATTCATTACACTGGCAATCACGGCAGAAGCTAGGCTGAGTGCCAATATTCTGGAATAGGAAAGCAGGTCGGATAAATACCCCACAATATCGTACAGACTCATAACACCTTTGAGCAGCCTCATAAATCCGTTTTTTTCGTGACGCCCTTGCGTGCAGATCAACATGAGACCACCTAGTCCCGCCAGAATGGCTCCCGCCATAGGCCGTGCAAAATACACGCCGGCGCCGGCAAACAAAACCAGCCAGCTGCCCACGTCTGCAATGGCGTCAAATACATATCCGTCTCGCACCAAAATAATAAATTTAATGACAAATGCAGTCACCATATGCACAGCGCCTACACCAAGAGAAAGCACCAGCATCATGATGGGCTCCTCCACCATATCAAACCAGACTGCAAGAGTCGGCATATTTTGCCTTCCGCCAAATCCTTCCATCACTGCAACAGGCAAGTCCCCAAAATAGCCGCCAAACAAAATTCCGCCGATTATACAAGACGCTCCGCAAATGGCAAACATTCGTAGAAATTGACGCATGCTCTCCGATGGATGCAGCAATTTCAAAGCAGCCATACATCCAATCACCATAACAGCGCCATAGCCCACATCGGCAAACATCAAGCCAAAAATAATAGTATAAAAAACGGACATAATTGCTGTAGGATCAAAGCGACCATACCGAGGTAGTGCATACATGGAAAGGACCGATTCAAAATTGCGTGCCGCAGGACGGTTGGATAGTAGTACCGGCACCTCCTCGTCCGCCTTTGGATCATCAAAACTATAAGCAGCATCGTATTTTTCCAGCAATCTTTTGGTTTTATCTTGCGCACAGGCAGGGACCCACCCGCTGATAAGAACCGTTTTCTCTGTTTCGGCAGTCCGCCCTATTGCACTAAGCCTGTCCTGACGAGTAAGAAAAATATCATGTAAAGCCTTAATATCTGTCAGTCGCGTATCGGCCATTTTCTTTGCTGCTTTTTTCAACTTCTCCAGCTCCTGACGGAGTTCCTCAATCTGCTGCATGCAACTTGCAGCAGCGCCAGCGGCATACCCCTCCGCAGCAGATGCTCGCACCGGGCACACCACAAATCCACCGACAGCAAGGACTTTACGCGCCTCATCAAAGTCTTCCTTGTGGGCAACCAGCAACAAGGCGCGAACCGTTTTATCTGTATAAATTTCTATAAGCTCATGGGCTAGGTCCGCTAGTCTCTCATCAATAGCCGCCATATCTGCGTTGAGGGGCAACGTACCGCAAAGATAACGTGTATAGGCAGTCCTGTCTCCAGGCAAAACAATATCTTCTCCGATCCAAGGCTGATAGGCACCATATTTCCCCTCCAATCGGAGAAGTTCTCCCTCTGTATAGGCAATTTTCTCAGCTAGTGTATTAGCTGTTCTCACCTCATCCATAGCTATCGTATCCAAGCCACTGTCAAAGTCATCGATAGAAGCTTCCATAGGCGGATCAAATATAGTATGCTTTCCCGTCTCATACGTTGTTAAAAATGCAATCGCTCTCCGGATCAAGGCAATGTGGGACAAAAGCGCCCCCATCTCCTGTGATACATCTACAGCCGATACCATCTGTACATCAGCAAAATCATTTTTTGAAACTTCAACGCACTTAAGCTTTTGCAATTCGATAATGAGCCGCTGTGTATCCTTTTCCAATGCAACGACAGACAGCTTTTTCATTTGTGCTACTGCCATTTCTTAAAAATCTCCCGAATAATTTCGTTGACAGCGGCTTTCATATTCTCGTCAGCAGCCGCAACCATTCTCTTTGCCTGTACACGTGCTTCTTCACGGCTAGAATCAATGCGTATATTATAATTTTTTTTGTTTTCGGCCTCCGCATCTACGGCAATCTGATGCGCTTGCAACTGCGCCGCTTCTATTCTCTTGGAAGCTGCGGTTCTTGCTGCCGCAACGGAGGCAGCAGCCTGACGCCTGAAATCCGCTGTAATTTCCTGCGCACGCACTTCTGTGTCTTTAATTTTTTCTATCACTTCATTTCTCACAGCGTTTCACTCCTGCTCCGCTTTGCGGTGCCACTACAGGCATTTTTAGCTATCCAGCAAAGCTTGTCTGTATTAATCGTACCACAGCAATTGGAAAATTGCAACAAATAAAACAACACTTCACAAGATTTTTACATGCATTTTACATAAATCATTTTGTTCGCACTGTCGTTTTAGTCTTTTTACGCTTTCGTATTTTAGGATGCACATCCTGCTGTAAATCCAGAACACCGTCTCGCCACTTATGCTCTATACGAGCACTCCCTACAGAGCGGCCGCGAATTCGCAGGCGCAGGTAAATTTCCACGTCAAAGCCATCCATCGTTTCGGCAATTCGATAATCCACATAATATTTACCGCCCGCGGGAAAAGTATCCGCGTGACAGTATTCTAATACGCAATCCTTCATATATTCATAGAAAGCGGTCATTCGCTGGGCATCGCCCCGTTCCCGCTTGCAGATTTTATCTGTACCCTCTCCGGGGACAAAGGCGGGATAACGCATCATAGCGCCCGCTTCCACACACTGTTTTGGTTCGGTCCTCATAGCAACGACCACGCCTTTCTTTAAATTTGTGACAGTTTCAAAGTATTGAAACACGTCCTATTCAGACGCGGGGCACAAATTGGGTCTGAAAGCAGCCAAAGTTTCCTTTTGTCTTCCTTCATTTTCAGACTTTACCTCCGCCGGTATTAAAATACTCCTTTTTTATTTTATGCGGTTTTGTATTGCAAGATGCTTAAATCCGGCAAATATGGTATGGTGAATATTGGATAAAACTATGTATAAAGCAAAATGAATAAATAAAAAAAGAGGGGCAAAGCCCCTCTTTTTTACACATTCATACAGGAAATTTCCCGAACAAAATCAGCCACCAGTTCTAGTTGAGACTCCTTGTTGTCCCGCAGCCAGGCTGCGCGGTATCCTACAAGCCACTCCTCAAACTGGGCCAAAATTTTCTCTCCATCCAAGTATCCGTCTACTTTTTTAATTCGCAGGCACACTTGGTTCATCAATTGAATTGCCCGACAAGCCAGCAGAAGATCTACAAACCGCTCGTCTGTTTCAGACACGGAACGAATGGTATCTATCACACCATCCAACGTCTTGATATTCTCGATGGCCTTTTCCACATCCAAAGCCAGCTCAGTCTTTCTGCCTTCCGCAGTGTTTGCACTAAACCAGTACATAAATTCCATCCAATCACAGGTCCGCTCACACCTGCCCATCGTACGAACGATGTCAATCATATTTACTTCGTCGGAATCGTAAAGAAGCGAGCTTGCCGCCTGTTCAAAAGCAGGTGTCAACTGCCCATCCGCGTTCCATCCTTTTTCGGCACCGATTACTATGCCGTATAGAGAACAGTTAAAGGAGCAAATATTTCCAAAGTCTCCCCAGTTGGTATTCAGTACACCCAGTGCACCATATTTCGCACCATATTCTACAAGCTTTGTAATATTTCCTTCGGAACGGTCAAGCTCCTCTACAAAACGGTTCCAGCTGGAAGTGCCCGGACAGACAATCTGTTTCAGCTTTGCGTCTGCAAAAGCCTTTACCTTGTTTTCATCCGGATCCTTTTCATAAGTCCAGTTAAGCATAATGGTATCCGCAGGAATCTCGCTCATTTTATCCGGCTGTTCCAGAGCGATATCGCCCCACATCATAACCGTCTTGCCTCTGGATTTTACGTGTGCAATAATCTTAGACAAAAACTTGAAGTATTCTTCGCCCGCATCCTTACCAGCATTACGTCCACGACACAGGTCAAATGTTTCATCACAGCAGATATTGAAGCGGTTAGAACGGCACAAAGGAATAAACTGATCAATCAGACTTTTAATAAGTTCAATGCTTTCCGGGTTAGATACATCAATCGTATGATGCGCCATCTTTTCAAGCCAATATACCTGTGTAGGCTTGTAATCTGCCAACTCGCACAGATGACGGTACTTTTCACTTTGCAGCAAATTGTACAGATGGCCAAAGGTAGCCAAGGACGGTACAAGCTCTATAAAATTGTCATAACAGTAGTCATCTAATGCAATGATCTCTTCTGCAGTCAGCACATCCTTTGCGGACATAACCCCATCATATTCAACAAACTCGTAAGCATCCTCTACATAAAGCTGAAGATGATTGATTTTATAATATGCCAGCATATCTGTAATGTGACAAAGCTGCTTCAATGTAGGCACACGGCCACGAGTCACGTCGTGGTATAACCCCCGTTCTTCAAAATCCGGCGCGTCCTCAATGACGCAACATGGAATAGCATCTCCATATTCATGAATGATCTGACGCAAGGTCTGCACTCCATAATATGCTCCCTGGGCCCCCTGTCCCTTAATTTCAATGCCGTTTTCCAGCACAGACAAGGTGTACCCTTCACCACTATCACCATGGGAAATATAAATACCTCCCTCTGTGCAGCCGCAGCTGCTGACTTTCATTCTAATCGGTGCTCCAGTAAGTTCTTCGATTTCATTTTTCAAAGTGGTGGCAATCTTGACAATACGCCGGTCACTTTCCTCTGCAATTCGCAAATTCCGGAGAGCCGTTAATGCTACGTTCCCTTTTTTCTCCTCAATACTTGCAGGTGTTGGTATAATTTTCATACGTACATGCCTCTCTTTTGTTTACTATAACTTACTATATTACAAGTTAAATTATTATAGCCTGCCGCTGTCCGCATTGCAAGGCTTTTTTTCCAAAAAACTGTATTTTTTTCTAATTTACATTTGAACCTGTGAAATATCATACAAAGCCTTCTCACTGTACCGTGCTTCATAAAGTTTGGAAAGCTCTTCTAACTTTGCATCCAACGCCTCTTGCTGCAGATTGGCACGCACCCGCATCTGCCACTGCGGCTCTCCGTCTTCCAGCATATGAAGAATATACGCGCCTTCCGTGACAGCAATTACTGTAGCGTCGCCTGTTTGACGCTCCTCGTCAAATATCCAGTTTTCCAGTTCCGCCGCAACGCGGCCCCGCTCCAAATTCAGAGAAGTATCTCCGCCATATTCCTGCATCAAAGACTCAAATGCGTCGCGAGTGTTTACTTCATTCTCTTTTTTCCATTGATCCAACACTGCCTGTGCCTTATTTTGGGCAGTGTCAATTCCTTCTCCCTTTTCCGGTTTAAAGAGAATAAACTCCAAATTTTTTACTGGTGTGGTATCCCGATAGAGTGTCTCTCCCAACTGCTCGTCCGCCGCCGGCAAAAGCATATATACAGCAGTTTTTCCATCGTCTGTTTCTTCAGTATATGTTTCGAATGCCTTTCGCTCCGCGTCAAATGCCCACTGGGAGAATGGCGTATCTTCCACATACCCAACGCGGCGCTTATATGCCGCTTCAATCTTTTCTTCTAAATCCTCTGCTGAAAGCTCCGGCGTCTCCTCCAGCAGCTGTGCACGCAGCAGATCCACAAAGGCATCTTCACTTTCTGCATTTGCAAAACGTTCTGCTTGCTGTGCAGGAACTGCCGCGTAAATCAGTCCCACCAAACTGTAGTTTTTGCTATTTTTTGTGAAGCAGTCTTCCAAATCTTCTACAGTATATGCCTGCTCTTTTTCCAGCTTTTCCGTATACTGCGCCGCCAGCATCTGTAGTCGGAGGCATTTTTTAATGGTTGTCTCATTGACAGACTCTCCGAACAGGCTATGCAGATAATACGCTGTGGAAGTATTATTTTCCACGGCAGCCGTATTATAGCGAGCCAAGGTATCATTGATCTTTTGCACATTTTCTTCGGAAAGTTCCATTCCTTCTGCCAGCGCTGCTTCCCCTAAATAAAGCAGCTGCTGTACTTGTTTCAATGTCTGTGCAATCAAATAGTCAAACCAGCTGTGGGTATCGGTATATTTTTGTTCCGACAGCGGCTTCGCAGCATCCAGATGCATCTGTTCCAATCGACTGGCATAGTTGTTTACAAAGGTTCTATAATAAGAATTAAAAAAGTACTCCATCATGGGCTGTGAGACAGTATAATTTTCCGTAGTTACGGCAACGGTACTGTTGATTTCTGTTTCTTCCTCTGTTTTTTTCTTGTCCGCATTAGAACAGCCAGCCAACAAAGAGGCTGCCAGCGCTGCACCAAGCAGTGCAGCTGTAATTTTACGGATACTCATTTTATTGCATACCTTTCTTTATTTTAATAACACTTTTTACACGACATATAACATTGCTTATTACGATGTATTATTAAAAAAGTATAAAGAACAAGGGAATCAGCACCCTGATTCCCTTCGTCTTACAAATTGCGTTTATGCGTGTTTGATTTCCTGTACCAAAGACAGTCCCTTTGATTTAAAGGTCACTGTTGTTTCTTTGGCAATTGCCTCATACTCTTCGCCGTACTGTGTGTTCTTCAGCGCATTGTCCGCATTATACTGCCATTTCACAGCACCCTCACCGGAGAAATAAAGAATATAGTACCCATCGTTTTCCACAAACTCCATATACGTGTCGCCAGGCTGACGGGCAGAGTCAAAGACCCACTCATCCACTTTTTCAGAAAGCGCCTTATAATCCGCATTCTCTATAAGACCGCCTTCATATCGGCCATCGCCGTACTTATCGCGAGAAGCCAGTTCGGCAAACGCTTCTTCTGTTCCTTCGTCGTTGTATTCTGCAAGAATCGCTTCCGCAGTAGTACGTGCTGTTTCCTGATCGTTATCTGACGCGCTCAATTTTACAGGAATATAGCGATAATTTTTCAGGCGATAGGTATCTCTGTACATGCAGGCATAATCCAAGTCGGAATCTTCATCTGCCGGCAGAATCATGTATACAGTATAGTCATGATGATCATCATGATCATGTTCGTCCGTTAATACATCATAAGGCGCGCGCGCAGCATCATACGCCCATTTTGTAAAATCAGAATCCCCTGATTTTACTTTCCCCTCTGTTAGGCACTTGTCAACCATACTATCGATATCGATTGATTCTGCTTTCAGCGCTTCTTCATCCTTATCCGCATAAACAACGTCTGTCAGATAGGATCTTACACATGCATAAAATTCGTCTGCATTTTTTGTGGCTGCCAGCTTATCTACATAGGGTTTCAATGCAGCGGCAGCATCCTCTTTCGCAGTGTCCGAATCGGTAGTTGCTTCCTCTCCGTCAGCAGTCGTTTCTTCTGATTTGTCCGTATCATCTTCTTTCGGTTCAAAGGTATAAGAAAGGTAATCAACCTTGAGGAACGTGCTGTTGTTTTCATCAAAATACTTGTTCCAGTCTTCCTCGCTAAATTCATACTGCGCCATCATATGATCATGGTACAGTTCAGCCCTATAGGAAAGTTCCAAACACTTTTCAACATCCTTTTTCGTCACGCTTGCACCATATACATTTTTAATATAGTACTGGGTCGTCACATTGTAATTGGCAGCATAGGTGTCAAAATTGCCAAGCAGTTCTTCGATCTCAGCTTTGTCTTCATCACTGAGTTCCAGCTCCAAGTCATATGCGCCTTCTGCAAGAACCAGTGTTTCCTGGACTTCCCGCTTTGTTGCCTTCATAATATAATCAAACCATGTTTCGTTGTCTGTATATTTCTGTTCGCTAAGTGCTTTGGAAGTATCCAGCCCCATATACTGGGAAAATCCTCCATTTACATAGGTTTGATAGGTAGCATTGAAAAAGTACGTCATCATAGCAGCCGTTACTTCATAGTGCTCGCTTTCTGCCGCAATGGTGTTTCTCTGAATCATACCGCTGCTATAAATTCCATATGCAGAAAGAACGCCCAGCACAATCACTGCCGCTAACACGAATGCAATGATTGTAACGATCTTTTTGGCTTTTCCCTCTTTCTTTTTGGTATAGCTTTTGGAAGAACCAGTCGCCAGAATATCCTCGGCGCTGTTTCTCTGCTGTCCTTTACTCATTTATTTGTCCGCCTTTCTTTTCTTCGTCAAGGATTTTGACCATTTAGGAAGCTTTGCACACAGTTTTTATAAGAACTTCCTTCTAATTTTAAGATTATATCACATTGCCTGCCTTTTTTCCACCCCCACACAAATTTTTTTGTGAATTTTCCTAAAAAAATTTTTTCGCAGAAAGTTTCTTGACAATTTCCACCGAATATGCTATTATATATTAGTCGACAGGATGTCGTTATAATTGCGCCCTTAGCTCAGCGGATAGAGTGCCCGGCTACGAACCGGTAGGCCAGAGGTTCAAATCCTCTAGGGCGCGCCAAAAGAAAGAACTGCAAAAGTGGTTCTTTCTTTTTATTTTTCAAGTATTTTATGCAAAAAAAGAAAAATATCCCCCTGGCATTAAGCCAGGGGGATTCCTATTGTCCTTACTTACAGGGGACAAACATTTACAGCACGCAGCTTCTCGCTGTTTTTCGGATCGGGCTCAGTGTCAAATGTAACCTTCTGGCCTTCTGTCAGCGTTCTGAATCCGTCGGTCATAATTGCAGAAAAATGTACGAATACATCCTCTCCGCCCTCATCGTTGGAAATAAATCCAT
>CANRVI010000004.1 GCA_947643245.1 uncultured Clostridia bacterium
CCCCGACCTGCTGATTACAAATCAGCTGCTCTACCAGCTGAGCTACACCAGCATCTCATGCAAACCGCTCACGCAAGGGAAATTATATCATATATAGAACTGCTTGTCAAGGGTTTTGCAAAAAACTATTCTATTTTATTTTAAATTTTTTCTTTACTTTTCACCGCTTCCTTGCTATACTGTCTGCAACGTATGTAAAAATTTTCAGTTTGGAGACCTCTATATGAAGTACATATTGGAAAAGCTGACTCATCAAACCATCGGCTGCGGCAGCTACGCTTACAAAGACACGCAATCACGCGACGGGCAAATTTTTCTGCCCATTGAATCTCCTATTCCCTATGCGCTGTATTCCAGCAACAAAGGCCAAAGCTGGAAAAAGCTTTCCATTGAAGAAAACCGCGAGACAGACCGCTTTATTCAACTACAGGACGGATCCTTTTACGCCCTGTCCTTTGATAATGTCGTGCATAACGCCATTCGAAGCTATGACCAGGAAAAAATCCCCTTTATTGCCGGCATATACCGGGCGAATACTATGGAGGACGTGATTGCCGGAAAAATCACCACGTCCTTTACACAAATTGATATTCCCGGCCTATGTATGGGGTGGGGAGACTCTAAAAACAGCCATTCAAGCTGTATCTCCAATGGACTGATCCAACTATCTAACGGAGATATTTTAGCCACTATGTACGGACAAACGAAGGACGACGTCACCCTATGTCCCTATTTCCAAGAGAATGGTGGTTATGATTTTTACCTGTATCGTGCCTGGTGCATTCTATCTAAGGACGGCGGAAATACATTTTCCTTTTTGTCTACCATCGCAGATGTCCAAACCTATCCCATTCCGGATGTCAACGCAGAAGGATACTGCGAACCGGATTGCATCGAACTCGAACCGGGGCACATCGTATGCGTGATTCGCACCGGAGGTCACGAAATATATTCACCTCTGTACTGCACCCACTCCTATGACAGCGGAAAAACCTGGGAGCCCCCTTATGAAATCTGTCCTTGGGGCGTTTTACCCAAACTTTTCACCATGACAGACGGCACCCTGGTATGCGTTTCCGGCCATATCCACACCATATTGCTGTTTTCTTCAGATGCAGGCCGCACCTGGAGTCAGCCGCATATTATTGAGCCTTGTGATGGAAAATGGGACAAAAGCCCATCTGGGTACAACAGCGCATTTGAAAGCCGCCCTGGGGAAATCACCATCATTTATGACGATCCAAAAGAAGGCATAGAAGATGGCGCCGCCGCAGGACAGCTGCGCCGTGTATATATCCGCACATATCGTGTGCGGCATGAAAAGTAATTCTATTTTTTCTTCCATACGGCCGCATACTGCATAATGGGCTTGCTGGCAGAAGCGGTAACGACAAGCACTGAGGAAAGCAGTAGACCAAACGCGCCCTGTGCCAAATTTCCTGTAAGATTTACTAGAGCAGCCCCCGGACTATACAGCAGACATTCAAAAATAAAGTACCCGCCGATCATCACTGCCTCCGAAAGAAACGCGCTGAAAACAAACCAAGCTCTGGGTCGAACAGAACGGCAAAGATAAGCAAATACAAGTGCCATACACCCTTTAATTACAAAAGTAGCAGGTGCATACAAGGCAAAACCTAGCGCAACATCGGCAAATGCAGAACCAATAGCAGCAGCTGCAAATCCCCATCCCGGTCCCAGAAAGAACGCCGCCATAATGACAAACACATCTCCAAGGTTTCCGTATCCACTTCCCGGCAGCGGAATACTCAGCATCATAGTCGCCACAAAAACCATTGCGGCAAGCAGCGCTGTACCTACAAGTCGCTGAATTTGCTTATGCATATACCATGCACCTCCTTGTCTAGCTATTTTATTATAGCACTTTCTCTATTTTGTGTGAAGTATTTGTTTGAAATAATTCTGTCCTATAAAATACCAGGCGATAAACATCGGACACAAAGCCCCCCTCTGACGAGGGGGGCTTTGTGTCCGGTTGTTTTAATTTTTTATGCCAACTGCTCTGTCGTCTCCAGCTCGCCAGGCATTTTTGACATTTGTCGCTGCGCCATAACCAGTTCATAATACAGGCCCTCTCTGGCAAGCAGTTCATCATGCGTACCAACTTCCGCTACACGGCCATGATCCAGCACAACTAAACGGGAAGCATTCCGCAAAGTAGATAACCGATGGGCAATTGCTATAGTCGTCCTGCCAGCGATCAACTTTTGCAGGGCGTCCTGTATATCCTTTTCCGTTTCTGTATCCAATGAAGCTGTGGCTTCATCCAAAATCAAAATTTTGGGATTATGGAGCAGCGCACGGGCTATCGCCACTCGTTGCCGCTCTCCCCCGGATAAAGTATGCCCTCTTTCTCCGACCAGCGTATTATAGCCATCAGGCAGCTTCACGGCAAAGGAATGTACTCCGGCAAGCTTTGCCGCTATGATCACTTCGTCATAGGAAGCATCCGGCTTAGAATAACAAATATTTTGCAGCAGCGTTCCGGTAAACAGAAATGTTTCCTGCAGTACTGCGCCGATTTGACTACGCAGGGACTGCTGAGCAATATCCCGCAAATCCGTTCCATCAATTCGAATGGTTCCGTCATCTGGATCATACATTCGCATCACCAAATTGATCAATGTGGATTTTCCCGCGCCGGAACGTCCAACAATGCCGATCATTTCTCCTGGATTTATCTGCAAGTTTACTTTACGCAGCACATCTTTAGCGTCTTCATATCCAAAGGATACATTATCTAGTTGAATATTGCCTACAATGGTTTGAGCCACAGCATCTTCTCTGTCTGCTACATCCTCCTGCTCGTCCAACACGTCAAACACACGGACAAGAGAAGTCATAGTGCGAGCCAGGCGGCGGGGCATAAAAGATAGCCAACGCAGCGGACCGTAAATCATCGCAACGTAAGCAGAAAACTGCTGCATAGCGCCAAGTGTCATGGCTCCATCTAAAATTTGGTTTCCTACATAATACAGCAGAAAAAATTCGCCTACGCCCATTAAAAAATTGGTAATAGGAGAAATCACAGCAAAATATGTTTCATTTTGGATCCGCACATCCGTCTCCCGCAAATTAACTGTGTCATACCGATCCATCTCTTTTTTCTCCATACCAAAAGCCTTGACTACCCGGATTCCGGAAAAAATATCGTACAAAGTTTCATACAACCGATTGCCACGCCACCACTGTTTGCGGTAACGTGGTCCTAAATACCGCCACATAAGACGATGAGACAACATTACGAGGGGGGCCGGCAGCAAAACCATCAGTGCCAGTCGCCAATCATATACAAATAAAATGACGCCAAGACTAACCAAAGTAAGAATCTGTTCAATCAGCCCCCCTACGTCGCTGGTAAAAAAATCCTGAAGCTGATTTGAATCCTGCGTAACCCGATTCATAAGCTCACCCGCTGTCCGCTTGGACACCTTAGATAGAGAAAGCGACTCAATCTTTTGAAACAAAGTCTGGCGCAAGACAACGATTAGTTTGGTTCCTGCACGCACCTGGGCAAAGCTGCGGGCGATGCCTAGAAGCCGTACCATAAAAGTGACCAGCAGAATCATAAGTACCGCCAAGATATATTGGCTGGCTTCCGGAAGCCGTTCCGCTTTGATATAATCATCCACCAGTACCCGATTGAGATACGGCAGCACTAAATTGAGCGCTGCTACCGCAATAAAAATCAATACAGACAAATAGATATAGCCACGACTGGACTTTGCCATTTTCCACAAACGTCGCAAATATCCGCCTTTTTTTGTACATCGGGGACAGATTTCCGAATCCGGCAGATAAGGCCGATGGCACTTAGGGCAAAGTGCTTTTTTATACTGTTTCCATTCCTCTGTGGGAACCGCGCCGTCTAAAAATCGATTCATTCGTTTGGACGCTGCGGAAAATACCGCAAGATAATCCATAGTGCCCCGGCATATCAAATGATCCCCATCCTCCCGACAGACCTCCAACGTCACACTACCTACGCCCACGTCACATCGAAATTCTCGAATCCCTTCCATAGGAATCCATTTTTCCTTGCCAGATGCAATGACTTGCAGGCCATCTGTACAAAATTCTACCTGTCCCGATATCGTCTCATTATCCGGACCCAGATTGAACTCGATCCGAGTGATACAATTATCCATTCCAGCCCCCCCTTACAGATACAGTTCGATCCTGCGCAGGCTGCGCCGGTCCAACGCTTTCAGGCTTTCGATCACATATCGATTCCCATAATTGTCAAAAACGAATACCTTGTCCTCCCCTACCCGCAGCAAGCTGCGGAAGGTGTCCTGAAGCGTAAACTGCAGTTTCCCAGCATCGCTCTCTACCTGCCAGAAGGAGTACCCATGCGCTTCCTTTAACGATACAATCTTTGCTATCTTTGGGGTATAATACTTATGCTCTAATGCACCGCATAAAATTCCCTGTGCATCTTCATCAAAGTCGGCTAGCTCCCGTATCAAACCGATCTCCTCCTGATCCTTGTTTTGTACAGATATATACTCTTTCAAAAGGTCAAAGGGAAATGCACGATGCAGCCATATTCGATTGTGTTCCTCTACCGTTTCGCTTCCATCCTCCTGTCGGCATTGGATTCGCGCGCCAGGAAACCCGTTTTTTAAAAAAATTTCTGTATTGCCCCGGTGCAGATATCGAATTTCTGCTACATCAGAAAGTTTACGAACGGGTTCCTTCTCCTGCGATGTTTCTTTCATTTTCATAACGCCTCCTTATTCCTGTATCCCCGCATTTTTCAACGCTTCATACTGAAGCGTATATAGTTTATGATAGATACCTTCTTTTTCTAATAGTTCAGTGTGCGTACCAGCTTCCGACACCTTACCGTTTTCAATCACCATCAATGTATCTGCATCCCGTAGAGTAGAGAGTCTATGGGCGATCATAATGGTGGTTCTGCCTTGGGAAAGCTTTTCCAGAGCAGTTTGAATCAGCCGTTCTGTTTTGGTATCCATTGCGGAAGTGGCCTCATCCATAATCAAAATTTTGGGCGCCATCAAAATTGCGCGGGCAATAGAAACCCTCTGCCGTTCTCCCCCAGAGAGGTCTTTATGCCCCCAACCGATCTTGGTAGAATATCCGTCCGGCAATTTTATGATAAAATCGTGAGCTCCGGAGGCCTTTGAAGCGGCAATCACCTCTTCCATGGTGGCGTTTGGTGCGGCATAGCGGATATTATCTAAAATTGTACCCTGAAAGAGATATGTTTCTTGGGAGACAATAGCAATATTTTTTCGGAGGGTCTCAAAAGAAAGACAGCGTACATCTACCCCGTCAATCAGCACCCTGCCTCTGTCGGCGTCATACAGCCGGATGATAAGGTTTGCAATGGTGGATTTCCCAGCACCGGTATGGCCTACGATTCCAATTTTCTTTCCAGGGGTAATATCAAAAGACACATCATCAATAATTTTGCGAGTTTTGTCATACCCAAATTCTACGTTTTCAAAGGTAACACGCCCCTGCAGCTGCGCAAGGGTTACAGCATCTTCCGCTTCACGTACCTCCGGCTCCGCGTCCATGATCTCCATCAAACGGAACATAGCATTCATGTTTTCTGAAATTCGATAGTTGATGTCCACAAAAAAGCTCATGGGATTATACAATAAAGTGGTGTAAGATAAAAATGTAAGCAGCAAACCATAAGTCATCCCGTCGCCTGCCACCCGCCATCCACCGATTCCAAGAACCAGAATAGAACTGATAGAAAATAAAAACGTAACCAGCGGGAAAACTGTTCCGTTATAAAGAGACACATTTTGGCTTGCCTGGGCAAAGGCCGCGTTTCTCTGTTCAAAGCGATGAATCTCTGTGCTTTCTTTGGAAAAAGCCTTCACCACTCGCACACCGCCCAACGCGTCCGCCAGCATTCCGTTCATCCGACGGGAACGAGAATAACGTCGGGCATACAGTTTGCGCATATGTTTGTAAAGCTGCACAATCGCTACAATAAAAACGGGGCAAAATACCAATGCTACCAACGCAAGCTGCCAATCGATTATAAACATAATAGCTGCCACTGCAATCGTCTGAATTATGTTTATAATCAGATATGGAAATCCTTCTACGAAAAACCAGTATATACTGTCCGCGTCCCAAAACACCTGATTCATAAGCGAACCGGTTTGCCGCTTGGAAAAAAAGCTAATGGAAAGCCGCTCGATAGAGTGAAAAATTACATTTTTTAAATCGTAGGTAATCTTTGGAACAATCCGCGCAGTAAGGACTTCGTTAATCATATTAATCAGCAAGGCCAGTAGTCGAGTCGACACAATTAGAAAGATCACCAGCCCCACCTGTCCGTAAAAATTTCCGCCCTCGGTAAGTACCTCGTCAAAGAAAAATCCGGAACTGATATACGGTGTCAAAACTCCAAGGAGAGTTGTCAGCGCCATAGCAGCAAGAATCACAATTACCTGCCACTTATATTTTACGATAAATGTTCCCATCCTGCGGACAACGCTCATTCGATTCATACATGCGGGACACAGCTTTCTGCTTCGATCTGGATACAATCTTCCGCATTTTGGGCAGTACCGGTCGTTCTCCCGCTCTTTGGGAGGATCAAAGGTTCCTTTTTCTTTGTATTCGTTGAGGCATGCACAAAACTGGATCATTTCCTCCATTTTATAACAGGACAAATGGGTCAGCAGCACATACGCCTCTTTTCCAGTATCAAAGGCGGTGAGAATACAGCCCGATATCTGTTGTTCCACACGAAAATCCTTGAGTGTTTCCAGCGTATATTCGTCAAAGGATAACTGACCGAATTTTACTTCCAGTCGACTGCGCTCCAGACGTCCTGCATGCCCCTTAGGAATAATTCGCTGAATACCGCCAATCATTGTAAAGGTATCTTTTGTTACAAAAATCCAGTTGTCGCAGTTTACACCCTCACGATTTCTATCGGCGTACACGGCAAGCAAAGCATTTTCCTTTGTTATTCCTCGCTTTGCCGCTGCTTCATATACGCCGGATGGGATCTGTTCCATTTCCGTCATGATTCCCTCCCCTTTTTCCTTCCGTCATCGATTCTTTTTACAAAAAAGAAAACCTTTGCAAAGGATAAAACGGAACATTTTCCCGTTCTTATATCCAACTGCAAAGGTTTTATATCTCAATCTTAGAGCGCAAATAGGCTTTATTTGCGTTTAAGTTCCTCAGGCTTCGGACAATCCTCCAAAGGAATGTCTATCGCGTTGGGGAAGGTAAAACCGTTCTTCTTGAAAGTTTCATAGTCAAAGGTGTCCAGCTCATCATAAGCCAGTTTATGAAACTCGTAGAAGTTGGGCCACCATTCGTAGCCATCACCCAAATTATGATACAAAAATGCCTCTGCTATTTCAATACCCATCGGAGGAGCAACATAGGCTCCGCCCATAGAAATTACATTGCAGTTGTTGCCTGTGATGCAGCGCAGTGCCGCAGGCACACTTTCTACAACTGCCGCATGTACATGGGGGCACTTACTGGCCGCAATATGAATACCCATTCCGGTTCCGCAGAACAACATTGCACGTTCAAATTCGCCCTCGGCAATCTTCGCGCCGACACGCAAACCGATTCTGTGGAACATTTCCGGATTCTTTTCATCAGTGGTTTTAACACCAATATCTGTACATGTCCAGCCGCACTTCTCCAAATGCGCAACAACTGCGTTTTTCAGCGCAACGCCTGCAAAATCCGCAGCAACCAAAACCTGTTTATCCTTTATTGTTTTCATCTATATATCCTTTCTTAATGTTTCACATTTTAGCTTTCTTAGGAAGCCTGTTTCTGCATTGTAGCATCGTCCGATGCAATTGTCAATATATTTTGGGTATTTTTAAACTTTTTTTGGTTATTCTGCATCATCCGGTACAAAAGATGCAATCGCGCACAAAAGCTCTGCATGATATTTCAGTTGCTCAAGTTTTTTTTCATTCCCCACAATTCCGGATGCTTCTTTGGAGCGTACAGCAAGTATTGTATCTGCCGGGATAAATCGGATACTAGGGTAATATGCATAAAACGCCGTGTCCCCCAGCCGAATTCCATACGCATCTGCAGCACATTCCGGAATCGTCTCTCCAAAAATATCAGAGAGAGGCATAAATCCGTCCATATCCCGAATTTGTTCATACAATGCGGGATCCAGCATACACAGCATATGCTTGGCTGCAGTCATTTCCGTTTGAAAACGGCCATAGGAAGCCCGCAGGCCACTGTAATCAGGATGATAGTCCTCATTCTGAGCCTTTGCCTCTTCCTGTTTTTTTTCTATCTGTTCTTCTGTCAAATAGGTATTGTCTGTAAAACTGATGGCTTTTTCTCCGTCTCCGTTATAATCATCCATCACCTGGGCGAGCGCCTTTTCCAGTTCAGTATACCGGCTGCCAATAAAGGCCACCGGTCCTGTGTACATGATGTGCACATCCGGTCGCACATAGGTAAGAATCTGCCATACCAGAACTGCCGCGATCACTACTGCAAAGGTAATCAGCCCAGCGTGCCACTTATGTTGATACCAAAAATTTTCCAGCCAAGTCACCTTTTTACCCGTATACTTACTTTCATGTTCGTTTTGTAGATTTTCCCCTTTGGCCTGCAGTACACGCATAGCAGCAGACAGGGGAACGTCGTCGTTTTCACCAGCGGTATTCACCTCCGATGTTCGCTCTTCCATCGGCAGTTCCTTTTTATCCTTGTCTTCCATATTTTAACCCCACACATTTGGGAGCAAGTTCGCTCCGACAATAATATAACGGCGCCCCAACCGACAAATGCCGAAATGGGACGCCAAACGGTACAATACAACGTGCGCCGCCATATACCGTATATCTCCGCTATCAGCAGGAAAACTCACCTGGACAGCCAAACCATCAATTTTTTTTCGCTCTGGAAACTTCTAAAATTTTCAGGTGTACTTCGCCACAGGGGGCGGTATAAGACACCTTATCTCCGGCACGTGCACCCATCATAGCGCTGCCAATAGGACTGCGGTCCGTGATCATATTCATAGCAGCGTTTACCTCGTTGGACCCTACCATAACATATTCAATTTCTTCCTCAAACGTCTCATCGTATACCTTCACCTTGGAACCGATGTTTACCACATCATCCTTAAGTTCCGATTCGTCTATAATCTTTGCGTTTTTGATCAGATCTTCCACTTCCGCGATTCTTGCATAACATTTTGCCTGCGCGTCTCTGGCCTCATCATATTCGCTGTTTTCGGAAAGGTCTCCATGACTTCTGGCCTCTGCTAGCTGTACTTTGATCTCCGGAACACGCACATCTTTTAGATACGCTAGTTCATCCAACAGCTGCTGATATCCTTCTTTCGTATACAATGTGAAATTTGTCTCGTTGCTCATAACTATATCCTTTCAAATAAATCTTTAAAATTATTTACGCAGCCGGCAAAGCATTATATGCTGCTGTAAGCTGGTTGTCTTCTTCGTCAGTAATTTTATAAATGTTCTTTCCTTCCAGCGCCTCGTCCAGTTCTTCAACGATATCCGGCGTCACACCTATCCCGTCAAAGTTATCTGAAAAAGGCGGACAGTAGTACCGATACGTATACTTAAACCCTGTACCGTCTTCAAAAGAACGAATGGTCTGCATACTTCCCTTGCCATAGGTCTGTACGCCTACGACCTGGGCCTTTTCGTAATCCTGCAGTGCTGAAGCAAAAAGCTCTCCTGCACTGGCTGTTCCCTTATTCACCAAAACAACCAGCGGAAGCTCCAGCGCCTGGGCATCGGATTCATATACGACTTCTTCTTTTCCGTTCTTATCAATCGTGCGGATCACAGGCCCTTCTGGCAAAAGTGTATCCAAAACGCTGCACACAGAATCCAAATCCCCGCCGGGATTATACCGCACATCCAAAATCAGGCGCTTTGCGCCGGCAGACTGCAGACTCTGCACAGCATCGGTAAACTGATCCGGTGTGCCACCGTCAAAAGAAGTAATTCGGATGACGCCAACGGTGGGATCCGGAGCATACAGGCGGCTGCTTACTGTATATTCCGTAATATATCCCCGCTTGATTGAAAAAGTAAACTCCTCTGTCTCTTCCTGCGTTTCCCCGCGCTGTACTACAAAAGAAGCATAGGTATCCGCCTCTCCCTGCAGCATAGAAACTGCCATGCTGTATCCGACTTCCGCCACACTGTAACGCTGATCGTCCTCGATTATATATGCGATCTGGTCACCTGGCATGACACCTGCTTCCAGAGCAGGAGAATCAGGATAAACAGAGATAATTTCAATCAGCCCCGTTTCCGTATTCATGATCACGCTGATACCGATTCCCTGCATTTCTCCGCGGTTATCCGCAATCAATGCAGAAAATTCTTCTTTCGTATAATATTCCGCATATGGATCGCCCAATCCTGCCATATATCCCTTGAGAATCCAATCGGTCAAGACATCCTCATTGATTTCGCCTACATATTCCCCTCGAACCAGTGTATCTAAAAGCTCCATTTTTCCCACAGCCCGGTCAACGGCTCCCGAACCACTATTCCAGCCCCGATCGCCCTGTATATACCAAACCGAAAGAAATACATACGTCGTCATAAACGTAGCGACGATACACAATGCTGCGATGACAATAACCGCCGAAGCAGATACCATTCGCTTTTTCTTTTGTCTTAAAACAGGAGCAGGTGGTGCGGGACATGCGTTCTTGTCAAGATGCTGCTCACTTATAGGCGTATAAGGTGTTGTTCCCTCCTGGGTTTTATCGGGCTGCCGCCCCTCATTTTCATCCATCATGATTGCCATGCCTTCCTTGGTCACAGATTTCTCTTTCCAGTTTAACCGAAATCTATTTTTTCAAACAAAGTTTTGCATTTCTGCCTAAAAGTACAAAGCAAGTCTGAAAACAGATTTTTTCTGCTTTCAGACTTTGCCAACCTATTTTAAAATATCAAACGCCTTTTGTTACGTAATTTAGAGGATCAGTACGGTTCCCGTTGATACGGAACTCAAAGTGCAGGTGATTCCCCGTGGAAAAGCCCGTACAACCTACATAGCCGATTACTTGTCCTTTTGCCACAGTTTGCCCCGCCACAGCAGCAAGAGAACTGCAGTGTGCATACAGGGTGGATCTTCCATTGCCATGGTCAATCAGCACATAATATCCATAGCTGGAATGGCTTTCTGCCTTGAGCACAGTGCCGTCATTGGAAGCATAAATTGGCGTGCCAGCGGCAATAGCTGTATCCAACGCATAATGGGGTTTGCCCGCAGGATCTATGCCGCCATAGTAGCAGGTAATCGTTCCCTTGCCTACCGGCAGAGGCCACATAAATTCTCCGTTTGCTGTAACCTGTGAGGAATTTTGTTTCTGCAGATCCCGCAGATACGCAGTCAATTCCCGGTCCAGCTTGTCTTCTTCCTTTTTAGCGGCTTCATACTGAGCCTGATAAGCGGCCTCATCGTCCTTCAATGACTGATAATAGCTGGCCGCTTGGGCGGCAAGCCGTTCATTTTCCGCTTTATCGGCTTCCATAGCTTCCAACGTACTTTTTTGCAGCACAATGGACTCTTCCAGATTGTTCCGTTCCTTTTCCAAATCCTCTTTTTCAGCTTTATACTGTTCCATCATCGTCTTGTCATATTCCAGCATGGAATTGATTCTATCCATGCGGCTCAAAAAATCGCTGACACTGTCTGCTCCCAGCAGCATACTGAGATAGCTGACGGAACCCTCTTCATAGGACATCCGCATTCTTTCCTGAAATTTTTTAAAGGTTGCCTCGATGGACGTTTCTTTCTCAGTAATAGATGTTTTTGTCTCTTCAATACGGGTTTCCAGTTCATCCAAAAGAGACTGCGATATAGCAATCTTCTGTGACAGCGTATAGACCAATGAATCCAGGTCTTTCTTATACTCCGCTGTCTCGCTGGCTTTATCTTTTACATTAGCAATCTTCTTTTGCAGTTCTTTCTTTGTTCTATCCAATTCAGCAATCTGATCTTCATATTTTTTCACACGGGCATTTTCCGCATTGGCATAATTGCCAGGCGCTGGCGTCATAACCAACAGCGTCGCTGTAAGCACCATTGCAAGGATTGCCGCCAAAGCACGGATACCACGCCGTTTTGCATGAATAAGATCCATTTTCGTCTAACCTGCCTTTCATCTGAGTCCGTCGCAAACAACGGACTTTAAGCTGAAAATCAGTTTATACCGATTTTGACTTTTATGATTTCAAATACTTCCGAAGGGAAGCCATACTTCCAATAATACCTGTAATTACACCGATCACAATAAATCCAATAAATAGCGGGATCGCAATTTTTCCATAACCGAGCACAGTAATCATCTGCAGATCCACCAGCGCCATTTTGTGCACATAATTGTATATGTAGGTTTCAATCGCAAATCCGATAAGACTGGCAAATACACCAATGAGCACGCCCTCTAAAATAAAGGGCATTGTAATGAACCAATTGGTCGCTCCCACATATCGCATGACGCTGATTTCACTTCGTCTGGAATAAACTGCAAGCTTAATGGTATTGATAATAACAAAGATACTAACCACAAACAAAATGATCAAAAACCAAAGGAAGACCAGCATTATGCCGCTTTTCAGGCTGTCCAGCGTCTTTGCAACCTGATATACACTGTTGATCTTACGCACGCCCTCCATGGAGCGCAGTTGGGCCTCCAGATCAAACACCTTTGTTTCATCTGTGCCTTTATACATGATCTCAAAAGAATCGGAAAGGGGATTATTTTCTTCTGTGATACCACTGTACAGTTCCTCATAATCTCCACTCTGCTCACGCATAATTTCCAGAGCTTCTTCTTTGGAAACATGCTTTACAGAATCGATATAATCCAGCTTTTCAATCTCATTACCGATTTCTTCCACGGCCGCTTCATCCAAATCATAATCGCAGTATACAACAATCTGATTCAGTTGCGCCACGTTGTCTAGATTTACATTGATATTTACCAAAAGCAGGGCAAAGCAGCCAAGAACTACTAGGCAGCTCATCAAAACGGCTACGGATGCCACAGACATGACACCATTGCGCCACAGGCCCGTCATGGCTTGCCCTGTAAAATACCGGAGGCTGTAATGTTTTCTCATTCGAACATCCCTCCCACCCGGTCTTCTACAATCTTGCCATCTTTCAGCATAACTACCCGCTGCTTATAATAATCCACCAAATTTTTCTCATGGGTAACAACAATAATGGTTTTACCCAGCTTGTTGATCTTCATAAGCAGATTCATGATTTCTATACTCATTTTCGGATCAATATTTCCGGTTGGCTCATCGGCGACAATAATTTTGGGGTTATTGGCCAGCGCTCTGGCAAGGGCTACCCGCTGCTGTTCGCCGCCAGACAGCTCTCTTGGGAAACATTTGAGCTTATCCGCCAAGTTCACTGTGCTTAGTATCGCCGGCACACGTCGTTTAATCATAGAACGAGGCGTGCCTACCACCTGCATAGCAAAAGCCACATTTTCGTATACAGTTTTATTTGGAAAGAGGCGGAAATCCTGGAATACAACTCCCAGTTCTCTGCGATAAAAAGGAATTTCCCGATTTTTAATCTTCGCTAAGTTATTGTTGCCTACAACCAATGTTCCAGAAGACACAGCTTCTTCCCGCAGAAGGAGTTTGGTCATCGTGGTTTTTCCCGCACCTGAATGCCCTACGATGAACACAAACTCCCCGTCGTCAATATGTAAGTCCACCCCGTCCAGTGCAACCGTTCCGTTAGGGTAGTACTTTTTTACGTGCTTAAAATCTATCATAATTTTTGTTTATTACCTGCCTTTCCGAACAAGCCTTTTAGCGGCAGCGCCACATCTCAGAATTTTGCAGGCTTTGTTGTTAAATACCGCTTTACCATCAAAGCGACCTTAAAGGTAATGGCATGGTCAAATTCCCGCAGATCCAGCCCGGTAAGCTTGCGGATTTTTTCCAGCCGGTACACCAGCGTATTTCTATGGACAAACAGCTTTCTGGACGTTTCAGACACGTTCAAATTGTTTTCAAAGAAGCACTGAATGGTAAGCAGAGTTTCCCGATCCAAATTTTCCAGAGATCCGTTTTTGAAAACCTCCTGCAAAAACATCTCGCAAAGGGTAGTAGGCAGTTGATAAATCAAGCGTCCGATCCCCAAATTTTCATAGGAAATGATATTCTTTTCTGTATCAAATACCTTGCCCACTTCCAAAGCCACCTGGGCTTCTTTATAAGAACGTGCAAGATCCTTAATGTTGTCCACTACCGTACCAATTCCGATGACCACACGGGCATAAAATTCGGAATTAAGGGTCTCAGAAATAGATTTAGCCAGTTTTTCAATTTTCTTTACATCGTAGCCGGGTTTCAGTTCCTTGACCAAAACGATATCCTGTTCTCCCACGCTGATCACATAATCCTTTGTTCGATCCGGGAAAATATTCTGGACCGCGTCAAAGGGAATCACATCTGTTTTTGTAAGAAATTTAATGAGGAATACTACCCGCGGTTCATCTGTGTTAAACCGCAGTTCCTTACTCTTGATATAAATATCGCTGGGCAGAATGTTGTCTAAAATAATATTTTTTACAAAGGAGTTGCGGTCATACTTCTCATCATACAGATTTTTAATATTGGACAGAGAAATTGCTAAAATGGAGGCAAGCTTATCTGCCATTTTGTCCTCGCCCTCCACGAATACGATGTATTCCCATTTGGTTCCAGAGCCGATAAACCGATACGTGTAGCCGCCTACTGCCACAGCAGAAGCAGTATACGCCATTTCATCTCTTGCCTCCTGGCGGGTCTCGCCAATTTTGACAAGCTCACTGCATGCAATGATAACCCCAGTATCGTCAATAACGCCTATGGTACGGTCCACAGTATCAGTCATCTGATGGATGATTCCCTGAAACAAGCGGTTGGACATAATAGCCTCCTTATGTAATATTAAACACTTTTATATATAATGTTGTAAAACAACTATTATATTTTACAACACAATTTGTAAATTTTCAATGGGTTTTATGCATTTTTCCAAAAAACGCAGTGATTTTTTTGTGAATAATTTTATTTTTATATATTCTTAATGTTGTTTTATTCCATTTCATATGCAAAGCTCAAGCACGCAAGCGCAAAAGAAGAAGCCGTTTCCGTTCGAAGAATCCGTCTACCCAGTCCTACGGAACACATACCGCTATCTGCCGCAAAAGTGGCTTCTTCCACAGAAAAACCTCCCTCACTCCCGATCATCAGCGAAATCGTCGACGGGTGTTTGCATTCCGTCACAGCCTGTACCAGACTGTGACGCTCCTCTCCCTCATAGCAAAAAAGAGGCAGCTCTGCCGCCGCAGCTTCCGCTACAGCCTCTTTAAAATACAAAAGTCCGGACACCTGGGGGATGATACCTCTGCCGCACTGTTTCGCCGCCTCTGCAGCGATTCTCTGCCATCGTTGCCGCTTTTTTTCTCCATCCATTTTATCCAAACGTACAACACAGCGTTCTGTAAGCACAGGTACGATCCGATCAACGCCACATTCTACCGCTTTTTGTACCACATGATCAAACTTGTCCCCCTTAATCAGCGCCTGATACAGCACTGCCATATAGGGAGGCTCGGATGCGGCAGCACAAACGGAAAGTACTTTTGCCAACACATACTCTCCTATGGAACAAATGCTGCAAGTGTATTCATTGCGTTCCATATCGCACACGGTTATAATTTCACCTGTGCGCATACGCAGGCTCTTTGTAATATGATGTGCATCGTCTCCAAGGATACGTACTGTTTTCACGCCAGTATCATCTGTTCCTATTTGACAGGCACGTACAAAAAAACGCGGCATAGTCTCTCCGTACCGCCCCAGCGGTTTTAATACAATAATTTACGCCGGTGGACGCCGGCGCATTCTGAAATGGTATTTACTCATAATGACAGCACGCGGCAATCAGCCGCCAGCCTGCGGTTATTATACCGCATAAAAATCAATTTGTCAAACGCATATTTTCATATGAAATGTATGAAAAATCTTTTTTTGGCAAAAACTATTGACAAGCGCCCACTCGATTGGTATAATAGTGAGCACAATGAAAAAGCGGAATTGTGTAACGGTAGCACGACAGACTCTGACTCTGTTTGTTGGGGTTCGAATCCCTATTCCGCTGCCAGAAAAACCGATGCGAAAGCATCGGTTTTTTCAATGAAATAAATGTACTTTGCGTGTAAAATACGCCTGCGGCGTAAGAAATGCCTGTGGGTATGGGATATGTAATATTTCGAAAAGGAGGTTCTCTATGGATATTGAAATACGAAAATTAACACCCGACCTTGCAGAGGAGTATGTACATTTTTTTGATATCATCCCCCGCGACGCGAATGTTGATGAACAAAAATGTTGTTGTGTGACTTGGCGCAGTGACGATTTCTATGTTGATAATAGTGCCCACTGGTTTCCTGCACGGGAGGAAAGAAGAGAGAACCTAATGATTCTCTCTTCTTTTTAGTGTTTAAAAGGCCTACTTACAGCAAAGGAATGCCTCTAGCGCGCATTCTCTTCCATATCGGCGATGGCTTTTGTAGCCTGAACAGTACCATGCGGATGGTGCGGCGGAGCATATATCGTATAAATTTTAAGGGGGCGTTTTCCAGTGTTTACAACATTGTGCCATGTTCCCGCAGGCACAAAAACTGCAAATCCAGCAGAAACCGGACGTTTATAATGCAGCCGATTTTCGTCAGGCCCCATCATAGCCAAGCCAGTTCCGCTTTCAATGCGTAAAAATTGATCCGTATCTGGATGTACCTCCAACCCAATCTCACCGCCTACCGGGATGCTCATTAAAGTAAGCTGCAAATGTTGGCCTGTCCACAGCGCTGTCCGATAGTTTGTATTTTGTCGGGTTGCTTTATCGATATTCGTCACAAACGGCTGCGGGCCGTGATCCTGTACAGGGATATGAATACGATTGTTGTTTCGATTCATAATGCTCCCCTCCTTTCTCTATTTATAATATGGAAATCAATCTGTTCCTGTGCAGACAAAAGGGCGGCAGTCGTTTGAAAGTCTGTTTTGATAGCATTCACGTCTGAGACCGGCAAGTGTCCGCAGCACGTATGCAAAGCATCTCCTCAATGGATGCAACATATTTCTTACCATCTAAATACCCTTGCTCCATTCGCTTTTTTGCATTTTCTGCATTAAAATCCAAGGTTCCAGCAAAATTTTGCAGCGCGCTTTCCGCCAAATTGATGTGTACAATCTGCGCGTCAGGAAAGCATAGAGTGCAAGTTTTATCTCGCTCTTCCATAGTGACGACAATAATCTTACGCACCCCCCTCTGGTATAGCGGAGCAATCGGCACATTGTCTTCAATGCCGCCGTCTATGTATTCTTCCCCCTCTATGCTTATATCTGGAAAAATCAATGGAATTGCGGAAGAAGCGAGCAAAATATCTGCAATTAGCGCAGTCTTTTGACGACGGATATCAAAATAAACCGGCGTGGTTTGATATTTAAACAGCTTAATAGCCAGCAGAGAGGCTACGCGGGTAAATATATTATCCTCAGAATGCTTTTTTACATAATTGTAAAAGCAAGGACGTTTTTGCAGCTTGGCCGCTGTAACGTAAAAATCCCGCGTTCCATTTTTCAAAATTCGAGGATCTACAACGCGCTTTATCAATGCATCCAACCCGGCATTGGAAAACCACCCCTCCGAACAGGTACCCTGTTCATACCGGCGAAGAGATTGGCAGCATTTATGTATATCTTTTTCGGTCAGTACTTGTGCTGGACTAATAGATGCCCACACTTTTTCCGCTCTCTCTAAATTTCCCATACAGAATAGAGCGCCGTTCAAAGCCCCTATAGACGTGCCGGCTACGGTATCTATCCTGGTATCAATTGCCGCTTCCCGCAGAGCGCGCCACACGCCGATTTGGTAAGCGCCTTTTCCGCCGCCACCTCCCAGAACAAGTCCCACTTTTTCTTTCATATGATCACCACCTACTGGCATCATATGAACGGTATGTGCGTATTGTGCTGCAAAATTGAAAAAAGAGGGGGCCCCCCCTCTTTTTTTGTATATTTCCTTTCATTTCTGCGCAGAAGTAAAATCAATATCGATCTGGTACCGTACTAAATAGTACTCCCTCTTTAAGCCGTATGCGCAAAATGCAGGTATTCGGATCATCCTCGTTCGTGTGCCCGTTGGAATTCCATGAGGCAAAAATTTTCCATAGATTTGCGGCAAGCGCAGTGTTTTTCATCTCTAGGATGTCCATGCTCTCGCCGATTCCACTTGCGATAAGTCATTCTTTACAACAGCAACGGTGGAATTTTCCTGAATCTGCAGCATTTTGTTAGAAAGTGCATACGTAATCGAATAAAAGGATTGATCCTCATAGTATGTATCTACAACACGCACTGCCGAACGATCTCTATTCACAGCAGCTGCAGAAAGCAATGTGTCGTGCCCAAAGCATCTGTCATAATAGCTGAAATTTCCGCAGCTACTTTTCGTATAAAACTAAAATTCTTTTGTGCCTTCAAATTTTTATATATTAATTTCCATCTAGAGACAAGGACTCTTTCAGATTTCAACCTGTCTATAGCTGCGCGTGATGTTCTCTCTGACAGGAGACGCCTTATCAATTTCAGTTGCCGGCAGCCATGTAGTGTAGGGCGTGCCGCTTGCACCGGCAGCCTGCATATCGCATAAAACCAACGGCTGCCCATGATTGTTAAAGTGAAAAAGCCTGCCGCAAAGGTAAGCGGGCTCCGTCTGTACAAACTGCAGATTTCCCAGAGCAATTTCCGGCGGAACATCGTGAATTGAATCCGCGTAGTAAAAACCATCGTATGCCAGCAGCAGGGGGCCACGGTATACAGAGCATTTGTTCGTGTATTCTTTTTCTCCCGGGGCAAATCGCAGAGACATATCAAAATCAATGGCAATCGTGTCTCCATCTGCCCATTCCCGCTCAATCAGAAAATATCCGGGACATACTTCTTCTGGAACATCATCATTCATTTGCACTTTGGTTTTTTCAGACCAAAACGGAATGCGGACAAATATCTTTCGCTCCGCGTTCTCTAAACCGGATAATTGAATACGCACTTTCCCGTCATAAGGGTAATCTGTCTCCTGACAAATACAGATTTTGCTGTCTCCGATCTTCACTTCTCCTTTGCCTGCGCCATAATAATTGATGTAAAGCGCATGGCCATCTGTCATATAGGCCCAGCGAGCAAGTTCTCCAAACATCCGCGGGGCATTTACAGAGCAGCAGTTCAAATCCGGACTGCCAGGACGGCATTGGAAGCCAATCTCCCAATAGTTTGCTTTTTTATCCCCCTCCATGGGCGTATTGTACGTTGACCATCTTCCGGTAGGAGAGAAACTACCCAATCCCGCATTATAAGTAGAAAGCTCCAATGCATCTGCCGCCGTACTGTCTCCGGTAAGCTGCAGCATTTCCGCTGTAAGCGCCATATAAGCGACGGTACAGCAGGTTTCGATAGCACCACTTTCATAGGGATTTCCGATAGCTTGTTCTCCCGTAGAAAAACCGCCCGTATTGTGGACATCTGTTTGCGTGATGCTGCGCCAAATTTGAACAAACGCCTTTTTATAGTTTTCCTCACCGGTACAGTAATACAGCTGAGCAAGCGCCATGATTGAATGCAGGCTTTCCCACCGCGGCTTCGGCGTTTTGTAATATTCCTGGTCCGCTAGGGCCAGACGATAATAATCCCCGCAGCCTGGCGCTGCAAAATCCTGGACAACCTCCAATGCAAAGTCCAAATACTTTTGCGTCTGCGTTTCCCTGTACAAAATGGCAAACACATGGCCCACAGCATAGTTCATTTCTGTCTCGCCCATATCGTAAAGCCGGCGGCTGCCGGGCTTTGTGTTATAAAACATTTCGCAGAACAAATCTGCAATTTTTATCACACAATCCCAGGCGGACTGGTCGCCCGTTTCCCGGTACCACAGCAGCAGTCCATACATGATATGATAGTGGGACCATCCGTCCCAGGTATTGTATGGGTCCTCGTCTCCAATCTTTTCTCTGGAAGAACGGCCGGAAAGCTGGCAGTCGGATGGCCAACAGCCCAGGTATCCATTTTCTCTCTGCAGCGAGGTTAACTCTGCGATGAAAGACTGCAAGTATGTATACAATTTTGGATTTTTTGTAAGGCGGTAAATCAGTACGGAACAGGTAATATATTTTCCGGCAAATTCTCCTGACCAAGGGAGCAGCCTGCGGCCAGGCTTTTTGTCCGGATACTTCAGCATATCTAGAATAGCCGGGTTGGATTCTCGGATCCCAATGAGCCAGTTATCTATAATTCCTTCTGTGAGATTTCCTATAACGTCATCCATTTGCAGATGTATTTCCGATACGGGCTGCATTTTTTCTTTCATAATCAAACCATTCCTTTTATTGATATATTGACAAATTATATAAGCGCAATTTCCAAAATATAGCTTTCGTCCAGATCCAATAGCGTTGCAACCAAATCTGCGTGGGCATAGGAGTCATGCGCCTTGCTGTTGTGAGCGTCGCTGCCAAACAAAAACTTGCACCCACACTCCTTTGCAATCTGAAACATACGCATCTGGGAACAGGATGCAATCTCCTCTTCCGTTTTAGTATGCATAGAGTCTACATTGATTTCAATAGCGATTCCCCGTTCGGCAGTTTGGCTGAACAGACTTTTAAAGCAATCGTCAGAAATCATATCTATTAAAATCGTATAATCATATGGACAGCCTACTGCTTCAAAGGGATGTGCGATGGCGGTAATATATTCATATACAGAACTGTTTAAAATGTCTTCATAAGCCTGTATCATAAAATCCACATGTTTTTGATATGGTTGGTAAAAGCTTCTAGGCATAACCAGATGCGTATGGGAGTTTGGAACCAAAACAAAATCAAGCTGCTGTGCAGTTTCTTTTGTAATCGTTACGTCTCTGCGAACGGGGTCGTATTCCGTCTCACACCCAAAATACAACTTTATATGGGGATCGGTGCGGCAGGCCAGTTCCGGTTTTAAACGGAGCAGACGGGAAAAATTTTGAGGCACATAAAAAGGCGTGGCACCAGGAATTTTTTCATCCCAGAAATGATTGGAAAAGCCCAAATGTGTAAGTCCTAGTTTTTTAGCAGTTTCCAAATAATTTTCTACAGTCGCCGATTCATCTGCACACAAAGACAGTCCCGTATGTATATGAAAGTCGTGTCGTATTCTCATAAACGCCCTCCGACAGCGGCACACATAAAGTAATTTTATAAAGTAGAAATGCCTGTGCATTATATATGCATTGTACTATAAAACATTGAAAAATGCAAGAATATAACCACGATATAAATACAAAAAAGGGAGAATACTCTCCCTTTTTTCTCTTAAACTATCTGCAGCCATTCCAATGCAGACTTCACCCAGCCGCCTATATGGGGATCGCCCTTAGCCGGATCATTCTGGGACGTCTCAGCCGTCACCACAGACATTCCGTGAGGTCCCTTTGGATAAATATGCAGTTCCACGGGGATATTATGCGCAATCAGCGCCTGCGCATACAGCATGGAATTTTGAATGGGTACGCAGTCATCATTCTGCGTCTGCCAAATAAACACAGGCACTGTATTTTCGCCCACTTGCAATTCCAAAGAGCATTCCTGCTTCCACCGCTCCGCATCCGATCCAGATCCGCAAATCAGCTCTCTAGAGTATTCGTGTGCGTACTCTCCCATGCTGATCACCGGGTAGGAAAGAATCACGCCGCGCGGTTTGTTCATTCCAAAGGGCATATCCGGCGCAGATTTGGCATACTCTCTGTCCCACAGGGTACCGATTGCACCAGCCAAGTGGCCGCCAGCAGAAAATCCGCACACAAAGATTCGATCAGGATCAATATTGTATTTCTCTGCATTTTCTCGAATATGGCAAATCGCCAAAGAAACGTCTACTAATGGGCGGGGATATTTTGCATGCTCCCCAATAGAATAAGACAGTACAAATGCATTACAGCCTGCTGCAAGAAATGTTTTTGCGGCAGGCTCCGCCTCCCGCTCCGCAAGAAACGCATATGCGCCTCCGGGAAGGACAATTACCGCGTCTCTGGGTCGAACGCACATGTCTCCTGTATTGTTTGCAATATATGTGCAAAGACGCACATTTTCGTCTCCCTCACGCAGATAAATCGTTTCGCAGGTCATTTCTTGTTCGTATATCCCTTCTAAAATCCTATATGGTGATTAAATATCCAAATATCCCAATTTATACAGCAATTCTGCCGACAGCAGCGCCCCGCCTGCAGCGCCCCGCAGGGTATTGTGGGAAAGTCCTACAAACTTCCAGTCAAAAAGCGTATCCTCACGCAGCCGTCCTGCACTGACGCCCATTCCGCCGCAGATGTCTCTATCCAAATGGGTCTGCGGACGATTATCTTCTTCAAAATATGTAATAAACTGCTCCGGCGCATGCGGCAATCCCAGCGTCTGGGGCTTGCCCTTAAACGACTTCCATTCAGAAAGAATCTGTTCTTTAGTAGGCTTGTTCTCAAAGTTTACAAATACCGTCGCCATGTGTCCGTCTAAAACAGGCACGCGAATACACTGACTGGTAATTATGGTATCTTCAGCAGGTACAATTACTCCGTCCTTATATTCTCCCCAGATGCGCAAGGGCTCGCGTTCGCTTTTTTCTTCCTCTCCGCCAATAAAGGGAATCACATTATCTACAATTTCCGGCATTTCCCGGAATGTTTTGCCGGCACCACTGATTGCCTGGTAAGTGCTGACCACTACCTGGCGCACACCAAACTTACGCAGGGGCGTAAGCATAGGCACATAGCTCTGAATAGAACAGTTGGGCTTCACCGCGATAAATCCACGTGTTGTTCCCAGCCGTTTCTTCTGATCGGCAATCACCGCCGCGTGGTCATCATTAATTTCCGGAATCAGCATAGGAACATCGGGCGTCCATCGGTTGGCGCTATTGTTGGATACGACAGGCAGTTCCGCCTTTGCATAGGCTTCTTCCATCGCAATAACCGCGTCTTTTTTCATATCGACTGCGCAAAAGATAAAGTCCACCTTCTCTTTCATGGCAGCAATATCGGCAGCATCCATTACCACCATATCCCGAGCATATGCCGGAATCTCGCAGGACAGCTTCCATCTGTCCCCCACTGCATCCGTATATTTTGTGCCTGCGCTGCGTGCGCTTGCGGCAAGGGCAGTTACTTCAAAATAGGGATGATTTTCCAAAAGCGTAATGAACCGCTGTCCTACCATCCCCGTTGCTCCAACGATTCCCGCTCTGATTTTGCCAGCCACGATTGTCACCATATCCGGGCGTTGCCCGGTCCTTTACTGGATTATAAATTTATATTGTGTCTATGTTATCATATGTTATGCCATTTGTCAATTATACCGCGGTGCAAATGTACGTTTTCCCGTCTTGACCAGCTATAGAAAATATGATATTATAATAGATGTAGATAATATACTATTGAAAGGATGAATCCTATGCGTTCTAAATCTCTTTTGTCAGTAATGCTCTGCATATCCATGCTTCTGACTACTCCTTTAGTTGGGCAAGTTTTTGCAGTGGACTGCGAACATACTTACGAGCAGACAATTGCAGAGGCTACTTGTATGGAAAAAGAACAAATCGTCTATACCTGCAGCCTTTGTGGAGATTCCTACAAAGTCGCTGCGGACAAGCCTGTGCTTCCCGACTCTTGTTATGTTCTTTTAGAAAGCACCGTACAGGATGGGCAGCTTGTCGTGACGGTAAAACTGGAAAACAATCCAGGTATTTATTCTATGCGGATGATTTTCCATTACAATGTAGCTGCGCTTGCTCCTACAGCACGCATCAACGGTGATATTTGGACAAACAGTGAGTGTTGGACCACCACGCCGCCAAAAAATACTCCCTTCTTTTATACTGCACAGTATACTGACATGATGAACAACAATACAAAGAACGGCCTCCTGTGCACACTGGTATTTGATATATTAGATACAGAAGAAGACTATGGATTTAAAGTAACTTACGACAAGCGCCCTTTCATCACTTGTGACAACCAGCTCGTTGACGTAGCAACATTTAATATTGTAGGAAAGAGCGAGTACGGGAAGCATGTCCTGCAAACCCATACCACACCTCCCACATGTACGGAAGACGGATATACATATCAAGTCTGCACATACTGCCAGAATACCATTACAGAAGAATGTATTCCGTCGCCCGGCCACCAATGGGTGCTTACGCAGGAAATCGTTCCTCCTACCTTTGAAACCGAAGGGATCGGTCTATATACCTGCGATTCCTGTAGGGAAACAAAAGAGGAGACACTGCCGATTGTGGAGCGTTGGAAAAAAGGAGATCTGGACAACGACGGTACAATCACGTCGGCCGATATTATATATCTGCGCCGAGTCGCCGCTTCTCTTTCCTCTGTCCCACTGCAAATGTACGATGCAGCGGACATAAATGGAGATAATGTAGTCACGATGCTGGACTATGTCCAGCTTTGCCGGATCGCCGCAGGAAACGCACCTTATCCGCCTGATTGGAATATTGAATAAAGCAAGGAGCGCCGCAAAAAAATCCCCACTGAAAGATAGATTTTCAGTGGGGATTTTTAGTACACATATATTAGCATGCCGGTTTCAAGCGTAATACAATATATAGTATTATGCAATTCGCTCAAACGTATGATACAGGCTGGTGCAGTGGAGGAATTTCCTCTTAACCGCATTGCTTGCGCGCTTGCATATATACCATATATTGTATTGTGGTGCAAAATTGCAACTATATGTAGCATTACTGCTGAATATCATTTGCTAGTTTTGGCAATAATGCCGATATTTTCAGATTTGTACCAATCGCCTTGACAGGCTACAAGATATAGTATATAATAAAAGCCCATGAATCAATCACACAGCCTATTGGCTTATCATATGTAAGGAGTGTATTATGTATCAAGTTCAAAAGAGGGACGGCAAAGTCGCAGAGTTCGATCTGTCCAAAATCAGCAGCGCTATTACGATGGCGTTTGAAGCACAGGAAAAGGACTTTGTTCCTTCCGTAATAGATTTTTTGGCCCTGAAGGTCACAGCAAATTTTGAACCTAAAATCAAAGACGGCATGGTCGCTGTGGAAGACATTCAGGACAGCGTGGAATCTGTTTTGGTACAGGCCGGATACGATGATGTGGCAAAAGCCTACATCCTGTACCGCCGCCAGCGGGAAAAGCTCCGTAATATCCAGTCCACTCTGGTTGACTATAAAGAAATTGTTGACAACTATGTAAAGCTCAACGACTGGAGAGTAAAAGAAAACTCCACTGTTACCTATTCCGTAGGCGGGCTGATCCTGTCCAACTCCGGTGCGATTACAGCCAACTACTGGTTGTCTGAAATCTACGATGACGAAATTGCCTCTGCCCACAGAAACGCAGACGTCCATATCCACGATTTGTCCATGCTCACCGGCTACTGTGCAGGATGGTCTCTCCGTCAACTAATCAAGGAGGGCTTGGGCGGTGTTCCTGGTAAAATTACCAGCTCTCCTGCCAGCCATCTGGCAACTCTGTGCAACCAGATGGTGAACTTTCTTGGAATTATGCAAAACGAATGGGCCGGCGCTCAGGCATTTTCTTCCTTTGATACATATCTTGCTCCCTTTGTAAAAATAGATAATTTGTCCTATGATCAAGTAAAAAAGTGTATCGAAAGCTTTATCTACGGCGTAAATACACCTTCCAGATGGGGCACGCAATCGCCCTTCTCCAATATTACCCTAGACTGGACAGTACCCGCAGACCTTGCAGAAGAGAACTGCATTATCGGCGGCAAAGAGGTAGACTTCAAATACAAAGATTGTAAAAAAGAGATGGATATGGTTAACCGTGCTTTCATCGAAATCATGATTGAAGGCGATGCGAATGGCCGCGGCTTCCAGTATCCCATTCCTACTTACTCCATCACCCGAGATTTTGACTGGTCCGAAACAGAGAATAATAAACTTCTCTTTGAAATGACAGCCAAATATGGAACGCCGTATTTTTCCAACTATATCAATTCCGATATGGAGCCCAGCGATGTGCGGTCAATGTGCTGCCGCCTACGTCTGGACCTGCGGGAACTGCGTAAAAAATCCGGCGGCTTCTTCGGCAGCGGTGAATCCACCGGCTCTGTAGGCGTTGTAACCATCAATATGCCTCGAATCGCGTATCTTTCCGACAGCCCGGAAGATTTTTACCGGAGACTGGATCATATCATGGACCTCTCCGCACGCAGTTTAAAAATTAAACGGACCGTTGTTACCAAGCTGATGAACGAGGGATTGTATCCCTACACAAAACGGTATCTGGGCACCTTTGACAATCACTTCTCCACCATTGGCCTGGTTGGCATGAATGAGGCTGGTCTCAATGCAAAGTGGCTGAAAAAGGATATGACCCACCCCGAAACGCTCCAATTCACAAAAGAAGTGCTGGATCACATGCGGGAACGTCTATCCGACTATCAGGAAATGTACGGCGATCTGTACAATCTGGAAGCTACTCCTGCTGAATCTACCAGCTTCCGTCTGGCCAAGCATGATAAAAAGCGGTATCCGGATATCATCACTGCACATGAAGGCGCAACCCCTTACTACACCAACTCCTCTCACCTGCCTGTAGGATATACCGATGACGTATTCTCCGCGCTGGAACTGCAAGACGAACTGCAAACCCGGTACACTTCCGGTACGGTATTCCACGCTTTTCTAGGAGAAAAACTGCCTGATTGGAAAGCTGCAGCAACACTGGTACGCAAAATCGCAGAAAACTTTACTCTGCCATACTATACTCTGTCGCCCACCTACTCTGTCTGCAAGGACCACGGCTATATCGCAGGAGAACAGTTCTCCTGCCCCACCTGCGGCGGCAAAACAGAGGTATATTCCAGAATCACCGGTTACTACCGTCCTGTTCTTAACTGGAACGATGGCAAGTCCCAAGAATATAAAGACCGGGTGGTTTACAACATCGGTACATCTGTAGTAAAACGCAGCAAAGCGCTGGCCGACAACGATGCGGCAGAACCTGCAGCACCTCAGGAAAATGACGCTATTCTTTTGTTCGCAACGAAAACTTGTCCGAAATGTAAGGTAGCCCAGTCTTTGCTGGACAAAGCAGGCGTCGAATATACAAAATTCTATGTAGAAGACCAGGAAGAACTTGCAAAAGCGCTTGGTCTGCGGCAAGCGCCTACCCTTGTAGTCGGCGAGCAGCAGTTTACAGATGTAGCCGGGATCAAAACTTTTCTAGACAAGACCGTCAAAGTTACCGTTTAACAGAATACTTAGGAGAAACGCCCTTTTATGTATGATATTATAATTGTTGGCGCAGGACCCGCCGGACTTACAGCAGCGCTGTATGCCCGGCGGGCCGAAAAACGTGTGCTGATTTTAGAAAAAGACACCTTCGGTGGACAGATCACTTTCTCGCCGAAAATTGAAAATTATCCTGGATATGCCGCGATCAGCGGAAATGAGCTGGCCGATATGCTCATCGAACAGGTACTGGCGCAAGACGCGGAAATCGAGCTAGGCACTGTAACGAATATTGCCGTCGAAAATGACGGAGCAAAAATCGTAACTACAGAGGATGACGCCATCTATCGTGCCCGCGCCGTCATTATCGCAAACGGTGCTAGGCATAGAATGCTGGGCATTCCCGGAGAATCTGATCTCGTTGGCAAAGGCATTTCCTTTTGCGCCGTTTGCGACGGCGCCTTTTATAAAGGAAAGGAAGTAGCCGTAGTAGGCGGCGGAAACACAGCGCTCCAGGAAGCAGTGCTGCTCTCCGACGGATGCCGAAAAGTAACGGTAATTCAAAATCTGGATCACTTTACTGGGGAAGAAAAGCTGCAAAATATCCTGCGAAAAAAAGATAATGTGGAACTGATCACGGGCACTGTAATATCCGATTTTGAAACCGAAGCCGGAGAGTTGACCGCCGTTCGGTGTACCGGTGCTGGCGGCGAATCGTTTACAAAGGAGCTGGACGGCTTGTTTGTAGCCATCGGCCTTGCGCCAAATAACGAACCCTTTGCAAATATTGCAGACCTGGATGTCGGCGGATACTTTACAGCAGGAGAAGATTGCCGCACCGCTACCCCGGGAATCTTCATCGCAGGAGATTGCCGGGCAAAACGAATCCGACAGATTACCACAGCCGCGGCGGACGGCTCTATCGCTGCCCTCGCCGCCTGCGCATACTTGGATGAACAACCCTAACTAAAATAAGGGAGGCTGCATGATGTTTACATACTGCTTTTTCGATTTGGACGGTACGATTATCGACCCAAAAATCGGCATCACTTCTTCCGTTGCTTATGCCTTGGAAAAGTATGATATTTTCGTGGAGGATAAGGACCAGCTTACTACCTTTATCGGTCCGCCTCTTCACGAGTCCTTTTGTAAATATTTTGGTTTTTCCAACATGGCGGCATACGACGCTGTAGACAAATACAGAGAATATTACAAGGATACAGGAATTTTTGAAAATTACCTCTATGACGGAATGGCGGAATTGCTGGAGGGGCTGCAAAAAGCAGGAGTAAAAATCGTTATGGCAACATCTAAGCCAGAAATCTTTGCCCGGCAAATTGCAGAATATTTTCACATTGATTCTTATTTTTCCTGTATCACCGGCAGTGAGCTGGATGGAACGCGCGTGGCAAAAAATGAAGTTATTGCCTGCGCTATGGAACGCATGGGAATGCTTGACGCCAGCGACGCTGTTATGATTGGAGATCGAATGCACGATATTGTAGGAGCGAAAAAAAACAACATGGAGTCCATCGGCGTTCTGTACGGATATGGCAGCCGGCAGGAACTAGAGGATGCAGGCGCGGGACAGATCGTCCGCTCTGTAACAGAACTGAAAACACTACTACTATCCGAGTAAATTTTTATACAATAAAAGAGCTCCTCTGCAGCGTAAAGCTGCAGAGGAGCTCTTGCCTTTCGCAAAGAAAATATGCTTCCTCGCAACAAAAAAATCGTACTACCCCGAAAAAAGCCCATGGACGCCAACTTGTTCCGCTGACGCCCCATAGGTATATGAGCTCCCCCTGCGACGGCCTGGGGATATTCTTTTTATATGGGAAATCTATAAGCCGGGTTCTGTACGGCCAAAGCCGTGGCTGTCATCTATCTCGAATCTGCATTGCTGCAAATCTCCAGCCACCCGCAGACACTGGCGCCGGGCCGGCGTGGATTTTAAAGAAATCCGGTCTGCATACGGTGTTGCATCGAATAGGGTTTACATTTGCACACAGTTGCCTGTCGTGCCGGTGAGCTCTTACCTCGCCTTTCCATCCTTACCGCAAAACGCGGCGGTCTATTTCTGTTGCACTTTCCCGGAGGTTTCCCTCGGCGGACGTTATCCGTTATTCTGCCCTTTGAAGCCCGGACTTTCCTCACGCTGATACCTTTCGGCCCCACAGCGCGCGACAGCCCGATTTCCCATAAAGATTTTACTATAGGATGTCAGACTTGTCAAGCCATTTATCCCCTTTGCTAAAGGAGAATCCGTTTCCGTTTACCTCCCCCACCTTACTGATTATCATAAACGCATCCGGATCTACGTCTAAAATCGTCTTTTTAGCTCTGGCAAGCTGACGGCTGGAAACTACTGTCAGTACCACGTCACAGGACTCGCCGGACAGCCCGCGTTTGCCGGACAAAAGTGTCACTCCTCTGTGCAGTTCGGTAAGTACCGCATCCCGTATTTCTCTTGTACAGGAGGTAATCACCTGAATTTGCATTTTTCCGTTGCCCATCATCATAACCTGATTAATTACAAAGGAATAAACTACCACCATCAAAATCCCGTATAGCGCCTGCCGCACAGAGGATATCGGCAATTGAATGCAAATCACTGTTGCATCAATAATGCAAAGCATAGTCCCTACAGGGAATCCTGTCCATTTGTTTATGATCAGCGGCGGAATATCCATTCCTCCAGTAGAAGAATCTGTCCGTGCTACCATTCCCACAGCAAATCCAATCATTACACCAGCTGCGGCAGCGCACAAAACCAAATCGTTTTCAATCAGCACTACATCCGCAAATACTTTTTGAAATATGTAGAGAAATCCCGGATATAAAACAGTGCTGGCAGCTGTAGTTACACAGAAATGTTTGCCCAGCACTGCAGAACCCCATATAAACAACGCAATATTTATAAAGAACACAAAATAGGACATCTCTATTCCGGTAACTTTTCCGATCATAATGGAAATACCGGTAACGCCGCCTGTAACCAGCCCCGACGGCATAACAAACAAAACAATGGCCAACGCATACATTGCGTTTCCACCTACCAAAATCAGATCCTTCCCAATCATTCCGAGAATTTTCTGCCTTTTTGTAATTTCTCCGTTAGCTCCCATACTTCCCAACTTTATTTTTATAAAAATAGAGCGGCAGGAAATCTGTCATTTTTCTCTACCGCAAATCAAATGATAGCATAAATCCCTCCCTTCTGTCAATACAGAATTTTACAGATTTTTCATTGTTAAAATCCCTATTATTCTTGTACAATGCCCCAAAATATGGTATGATAATATGATTTATAAATTATGATTCTATTTTGCGAGGTTGTGTATGAGCAATGTTCTTATAAAACCTATCCCCCAAACGGAAAAATGCTTTTTAGACGAGTCTATTCAGGATAAGATGGAGTATCCCAGAGGCTCAATGCTTCTTGGAGAGCGGTTCAGTTTTCAGCTGGCCTTTCAGTTGGATGAAGGTGATCCTATGCGTAAAGTCGGCTTTCTATCCGTAGAAGGCCCAATCGCCCCCTATATCACCTTCCAACGCGTGGATAACGTACCTGTGCGCAATCCACTTTACTGTGGAAAGGACGACGGAAAGTATCTGCGCACCCAGCCGGGACTTTACCCCGACCTGCTTCGTCCGATTACAGATAAAAACTGGATTTATATTACAAAAGAACTGCAAGCCCTTTGGATTGATATCCGGGTGCCGGAGAATATGGAAGGCGGAGCATACCCCATTCACTTCGTTTTGCGGGGTCACGAAAATGAGCTGCTTGCGCAGACAGATTTCACAGTCGAAATCATCCCTGCTGTTCTGCCCAAACAAACGCTGCAGATGACCCAGTGGTTCCACCCCGACTGTCTGGCTGCATATTATCATGTGGACATTTTTTCCGACCGCCACTGGGAAATCATGGAGTCTTTTCTCCAAACTGCCGTAGATAACGGGATTAATATGATTCTTACCCCTGTATTCACTCCGCCACTGGACACCGCCAAAGGCCATGAGCGTCCCACCGTACAGCTGGTAGATGTAACAAAAATGGGGGATGGCTGGTCTTTTGGCTTTGAAAAACTGCGTAGATGGGTAGCCATGTGCGACAAAGTAGGCGTACAGTATTTTGAAATTTCTCACCTGTTCACCCAATGGGGCGCCCATCACGCTCCTAAAATCATGGCAAATACAGATGTGGGATATCAGCAGATATTTGGCTGGGATACCGATGCGGCAGGAGCAGACTATCGTAGCTTTCTAAACGCATTTCTGCCAGCACTTGTTGCAGAGATGAATCGGTTGGGAGCAGGAAACCGCATGGTATTCCATTTATCGGACGAGCCTGGCGGCGACAAGCTGGAAAGCTATCTTGCCGCAAAGGAAGGCGTGAAGGATGCTCTGTCTGGGCAAACTGTTATGGATGCTCTCTCCGATTTCAGCTTTTACGAAAAGGGAGCAGTGGAAACGCCTGTTGTATCCATTGATCACATTGAGCCATATTTGGAGGCAGGGCTGGATAATCTGTGGGCGTATTACTGCTGCTGCCAATGTGAGCAAGTATCCAACCGGTTTCTATCCATGTCTACCGCACGAAACCGAGCCATCGGCGCTCAACTCTATAAATACAACATTGCAGGATTTCTCCAGTGGGGATACAATTTCTACTTCACGGAAGGATCTATGGAATTCTGTGATCCTTATATGTGTACAGACGGGGGATACTGGGTTCCCGCTGGAGATGCGTTCTCCGTATATCCTGCCCCGGACGGTACAGCATATGAAACCATTCATCTGTTGGGCTTCACGGCAGCCCTCTATGATATGCGTGCCTTTGCTTTGGCAGAAAGACTCTGTGGACGGCAAGCTGTAATGGATATTTTAGAGTCCCGTGGGGAAATTACATTTAAGCAGTACCCTACTGATCAAGCCTTTGTTCTGGAAGTCCGTGAGAAAATCAACCGCCTTATCGCGGAAAATATATAATTAGAAATTGGAGAGAAACATATGAAAAAGCTGACAAATCTGCAAAATCCCATACAGGTCAAGGGGCCTGTCCTCACCATTGTAATGGACGGTGTAGGTCTTGCCCCCGCAGGAGATGGCAATGCTGTACAGCGGGCATACACCCCCACCCTGGATAGAATCATGAAAGAATACCCGATGGTACAGCTGAAAGCCCATGGCACCGCTGTTGGTCTTCCCTCCGACGAGGATATGGGCAACTCAGAGGTAGGTCACAATGCCCTTGGCTCCGGTCAAGTTTTTGCCCAAGGTGCAAAGCTTGTAACCGCGTCCATTGAATCCGGCAAACTCTTTGCCTCCGACGCATGGAAGCAGGAAGTGGACAACGTAAAAAATAGCGGCGGCACCCTGCACTTTTTGGGTCTGTTCTCCGATGGAAATGTCCACTCTCATATCGATCACCTGAAGGCGCTGATCAACCATGCGAAAGAGGATGGCGTGAAACGCGTGCGCATTCATATTCTGCTGGATGGACGGGATGTAGGAGAAACCTCTGCCCTGGATTATGTAAATCCCTTTGAAGCCTTTTTGGATACCCTGCGCAGTGAAGACTTTGATATTATGATCGCCTCCGGCGGCGGGCGTATGAACATCACGATGGACCGATATGAAGCAAACTGGGCTATGGTGGAAAAAGGCTGGCAGACACATGTGCTGGGCGAAGGACGGCAGTTTGCCAGCGCGGCAGAAGCAATCGAAACCTACCGCAGCGAAAGCCCTGTTATTGATCAGGATCTTCCTCCTTTTGTAATTGCTAAGGACGGCGTTCCCGTAGGTACTGTTGAAGACGGAGACAGCGTGATCTTCTTTAACTTCCGAGGCGACCGTTCCATTGAAATTTCCAAAGCTTTTGAAGGCGGCAGTGAGTTTAACGCCTTTGACCGTAAACGGGTGCCGAATGTTGTATATGCAGGTATGCTGGAATATGACGGTGACCTTCATATTCCCTCCAGATATCTGGTATCCCCTCCTGAAATCACCAACACTATGGGTGAATATCTGGCAGATACAGGCGTAGCACAATATGCAATTTCCGAGACGCAAAAATACGGACATGTAACCTATTTCTGGAACGGAAATAAATCCGGCAAATTTTCAGAGGAACTGGAAACCTACGTAGAAATCCCCTCGGATGTAGTGCCCTTTGAACAGCGGCCCTGGATGAAGTGTGCTGAAATTGCCGATACGCTTATCGATGCCATGCGTAGTGGAAAGTATCCCTGCATGCGTGTGAATTTCCCCAATGGAGACATGGTAGGACATACCGGCAGCCTTGAAGCCACCATCTGTACAATGGAAGCCTTGGATCTTCAGCTGGCACGGATCCTGCAGGTTGTAGACGAACTACAGGGCGTAGCGTTGATCACGGCAGACCACGGTAATGCGGACGAAATGTATGAAACCGATAAAAAGGGCGCACCCAAAGCGGATGCGAACGGATGCTATAAGGCCAAAACCAGTCATACGCTGAATCCTGTTCCCTTTATTGTGTATGATAATTTTTACAAAGATCGGTATACTGTCAAAGCAGACCAAGATTCGTTAGGGTTGTCCAATGTTGCAGCCACCGTAGTAAATATGCTGGGATACGAAGCTCCCGATATGTGGGATGCATCTATTATTACGTTGAAATAATAGAAAAGAGACGCTAAAAAGCGTCTCTTTTTTTATTCTCATACAGTAAACTCTCTTCCGCCTGTTTACTTTTTCCTATCATTTTCTGTTTTATAAAAAACAAGTCCAGAAAGGCTACGCATTTCTGGACTTTCCTATTCCCTTATCGGGCCACTTCTTCCATGATAAACGCTTCCAGAATATCGCCCTCTTTAATATCGTTGAATTTCTCCAATCCGATACCACATTCATATCCCTGCTGCACTTCCTTCGCATCGTCCTTGAAGCGGCGCAAAGAAGAAATTTTATCTTCTGCCACAACGATACCGTCCCGTACAACACGAATTTGTGCATTCCGGGCAATCATGCCGTCCTGGACATAAGACCCGGCGATAATACCAACATTAGGTACTCGAATTGTCTGCCGTACCTGGGCCTGACCAATTACCTTCTCCACAAACTCAGGCGCCAACATACCCTTGGTAGCAGCGGTGATTTCTTCAATACACTCGTAAATGATCCGGTATGTGCGAATGTCTACTTTTTGCCGTTGCGCAGAATCAATGGCACCCTTGTCAGGACGAACATTAAATCCAACAATGATTGCATTGGAAGCTGCGGCAAGCATAACATCGCTTTCTGTAATACCGCCTACGGCAGAGTGGATCACACGAACTCGTACCTCTTCGTTGGAGATTTTCTCCAGAGACTGCTTCACTGCTTCTGCTGATCCGCCTACATCTGCCTTTACAATAATGTTCAATTCCTGAACGCCTTCTTTAATTTGAGCAAACAAATCGTCCAAATTCACCTTGGAATTGATACGAAATTCTTCTTCCTTTGCTTTTGCACGACGCTGGTCTGCCAGTGTTCTAGCCATACGTTCATCTTCCACTGCGTTAAATTCATCACCAGCAAGGGGGACTTCTGCAAGACCAATAATCTCTACAGGAACAGAGGGGCCTGCTTCCTTTAGTGCCTGCCCTTTGTCGTTGGTCATCGCACGTACACGGCCAACGGAAGTACCTGCAATCACAATATCTCCAGCATGCAATGTACCATTTTGCACCAAAACAGTAGCAACAGGACCGCGTCCCTTATCCAGCTGCGCTTCAATTACGATACCTTTCGCACGACGTGCGGGATTTGCCCTATATTCTTTCACTTCTGCAATTAAGAGAATGTTTTCCAAAAGATCCTGAATGCCGTCTCCAGTCAGCGCGGAAACAGGCACGCACATCACATCGCCGCCCCATTCTTCCGGAACCAAATTGTAGTTGGTCAGTGCGGACTTAACTGCGTCCGGATTTGCCCCCGGTTTATCCATCTTATTGATAGCGACAATAATTTCTACTCCGGCAGCTTGCGCATGATTAATAGCCTCTACCGTCTGGGGCATAATACCATCGTCTGCAGCAACCACCAAAATAGCAATATCGGTCGCCTGCGCGCCACGGGCACGCATAGCAGTAAATGCTTCGTGACCAGGCGTATCTAAGAAGGTAATTTCTTTATCGTTAACGCTTACTCTATAAGCGCCAATGTGCTGTGTAATACCGCCGGCTTCTCCGCTGGTTACGCTGGTATGGCGAATGGCATCCAGAAGAGAGGTTTTACCATGGTCAACGTGTCCCATTACACAAACCACAGGCGCACGCTCCACAAGTTCCCCGCTGTCATCCTCATCTTCATTAAACAGCTTTTCCTCGATTGTGACAACGACTTCCTTAGTAACTTGAGCACCTAATTCTTCTGCAACCAAAAATGCGGTATCAAAGTCAATAATTTGATTGACTGTAACAATGCTGCCCATAAGCATGAGTCGTTTCACCACTTCCGCCGCGGTAACCTTCAGTCTGGAAGCAAGCTCGCCCACAGAAATTTCATCGGGAACAGTGATTTTCAGCGGCTGTTTTTTTGCCTCCATCGCAGCTTTACGGCGCAGTTTCTCCATTGCGGCGCTTTCTTTATTTCTATTCTTAGAAGAACGCACATCCCGGGTATTTTGCTTTTTCAGCTTCTGCTTACCTGCCGCCAGCTGATCCCGGTTGGTCTCCGGTGCAAACTTTTCCAATCTTTCATCATATTTGGACAGGTTGACAGAAACAGTGCGCGTATCTACAACCCGGGTTGTTCCGGTTCTCTTCCGCTCGTTTGCGGGTGCATTCTGCTTTGCTTTTTGCTTGGACATAGTAGTCTGATCCGGCGTAAAATTGCGGCTCTGCCCCTGGGCCGCGGCATCCTGCCGTTGCTGCTGCAGCGTTTGCTGAATCTTTTGACTCACATTTTGCGCGCCGCGTTTTTGATTGGATTTTTCTGCTGATGCATTCTGCGGTGCCTTAGGCGCAGGTGTAGACGGCTTCGGCTGGCTATGCGCCTGCTGCTTGGATGCAGCCGCCTCCCTTTGCGCTTTCTTAGCTGCCTCTTCTGCTTCCGCTCTGGCACGGGCTGCAGCTGCAGCTTTCAAGAGCGCGGCATCTTTTGCTTTTTCTCTTGCAATGGCTTCTGCTTTTTCTCGTTCTTCTGCTTCTTTAGCAGCTTTTTCCTGAGCAGCTTTTTTCGCCTCTTCGGCAGCGCGGCGCGCCGCTTCTTCCTCTGCCTTTCTCTTTTCAGCGGCAAGCTGTGCCGCCTTGCTCATTCTGACAGTGGGGATGCGGGTTTTGCCATGGAGATACCCTTCAATATCCACAATTTGATTCTCTTTTGTAAGCGTGTCCAGAAAGAGGTTAAACTCCTCCGGCTCCAAATTGGTCATGGATTTTTTACCGGTGATCCCTTTCTCCTCCAGCGCTGTAATGAGATCTTTACTTTTGATATCAAAGTCCTTTGCAAGTTGGTTAATACGGAACATTGGGGCTTGTGCCATATTTTTCTACCTTTTCCCCTAGGGGGAATCCTTTCCTGTCAGTTTTTCGCTGATTATATCATCTGCCACAGCAGATCGATTTGCTTATTTCATAGACTCCCGCATTGCTGCGGCAAATCCTTTGTCTGTTACAGCTACCGCCGCAACAGGGGCTTCCTTACCTACTGCCTGGGCCAATTCTTCCATCGTACAGTCTATGCGGACTGCATCCACACCATAAAAGCTACTTTTATCCAGCACCTGCTTGGCTGTGCGGTCAGAGACATCCGCCGCCAGAAGCACCAGCTTCGCCTGTCTTCGTCTAATGGAGGTCAAAACCAGATCTGTGCCAAGAATCAAGCCTCTTGCCGCCCAGGCGAATCCAATATATTTCTGCAGTTTACTTTGCATCACTGATTTGCATTCTCTTCTTCAAAAAGGAGAATCTCCCGCGCCAGTAAGTCCAATACATCATCTGGAATACTAAGCTCCAAGTTTTTTTGGAATCGGCCAGCTTTCCTCGCCTTTTGAAAGCAGCCGCTTCGCTTACACACATAGGCGCCTCTGCCGCTCAGTTTTCCAGTAAAGTCCAAAGCTACCTCTCCTTCCGGACTACGTACCACCCGGAGCAAATCCTTTTTAGGAAAGGATTCTCCACAGCCGAGACATCGGCGCAAGGGTGTTTTTCTGGGCTTCGGCCCTTTTTTTGTATTGCTCATATATACCCTTTCAAAAAGGGAACACTGTTATCTTCCCTTGATATCAATTTTATAGCCAGTAAGCCGTGCCGCCAAGCGCGCGTTCTGCCCTTCCTTGCCAATTGCCAGTGACAACTGATCGCTGGCCACAGTAACAATGGCGCTGCGCTCACCATCCAGTTCAACATCCAGTACTTGAGCTGGAGAAAGCGCCGCGGCAATATACTTTTCCGGGGTTTCGGAATACTCGATTACATCAATCTTTTCTCCGCGCAGCTCGTCAACAATTTCACCGATTCTGCGTCCGCGCTCTCCGATACACGCGCCTACCGGATCCACATCTGCATCTCTAGAGTATACGGCCAGCTTAGACCGACTGCCTGCCTCTCTGGCGACCCCTTCGATGATTACCACACCATCCTGAATTTCCGGGATTTCCATTTCAAACAGCCGCTTCACCAGATTGGGATGAGTTCTGGAAAGCGTAACCATAGGGCCGGTCTGACTGTCCCGACGCACTTCGGTAACGAATACTTTGATTCGATCCCCTACTGCAAAGCTCTCTCCCGGAATCTGCTCGCCCTGTACAAGCACTGCTTCACTGGTACCGGTGTCGATTACAATGTCACCACTGGCGTCCGCCGCTTTGGTGACCACAGCGCTGATCACTTCCTCGCGCTTTTTCTCATATTCCCGAAGCATGCTGCTGCGTTCTGCTTCTCGAATTCCCTGAATAATCACCTGCTTTGCAGTCTGGGCGCTGAGCCGACCGAAATTTTTCGTCTTTACTTCCTTTTCCACAACACCGCCAAGGGTATACCGTCTGCTGATGCTTTTGGCATCCTCCAGGGAAATCTGTGTTGCAGGATCCTCTACCATTTCCACGATATCCTTGCATTCATAGACACGCACGTCCTTTTTTTCCGGATCAATGGTTACGCGCACATTTCCGGTGCCATATTCTTTTTTAAAGGCGCTGATCAGGGCGGCTTCCACTTTTTCGATCATATATTCTTTCGGGATTCCCTTGGATTTCTCCAAAAGCTCCAGAGCGGTGAAGAATTCTGCATTCATTTTCAGTTTCCAAGCCTTTCTCTTAGTTAGTATATGAAGCTTTCCGTATTTTACCACGCAAATATAGTGGTGACCTTTGCCCACTGCTGATTTTCCAGAGTGATGCTTTCGTCCCCCATTGCAATGGTGATAGTATTTTCATCTGCGGCAGCCAGGTTGCCTACCAACTTTTTCTGACCATTCAAAGGCGCATATAGGCGCACCTCCACCTGCTCGCCTAAGCATTTTTGAAAATGCTCTGGTCTGGACAGAGTACGTTCTACTCCGGGAGAGGACACCTCCAACCGATAGGAATTTTCAATCGGGTCTGCTTCATCA
>CANRVI010000005.1 GCA_947643245.1 uncultured Clostridia bacterium
TAGTCTTTCAAATACTTTTCATATAAGTCTGGCCTGCGCAGACGGGTTACTTCCTCCGCCTGCTCCAGCCGCCACTTGTCAATATTTTCGTGATGGCCGCTTAGGAGTACATCCGGCACCCGTTCCCCCCGAAATACTTCCGGACGGGTGTATTGGGGATATTCCAGAAGCTCCTTTTCAAAACTCTCTTTCTCATGACATTCCGCCTCCGGCAGAACGCCATCGATCAACCGGCCAACACTGTCCGCCAGGATACACGCAGGCAGCTCCCCGCCAGTGAGCACATAATCGCCGATGGAAATTTCTTCATCGGCTACAGCGTCTACCGCGCGCTGGTCAATTCCTTCATAATGGCCGCACAAAAGAATCAGCCGGTCATATTCAGCCAGCCGTTGTGCGTCCTTTTGGGAGAAGGTTTTGCCTCTGGGCGACAAATATATGGTGCGAACCTGCTCTCCTGCCGTTGCAGATGCTTGTACCGCTTGCCAGCAGTTCCATACCGGCGGTGCCGCCATCAGCATACCTCTGCCGCCGCCGTATGGGGTATCGTCCACGCGCCGGTGCTTATTTTCCGAATAATCTCGTATATTATGGGCGTGTACCTCTAAAATTCCGTTTTTTTGCGCCCTGCCGATGATACTTTCTGATAAAACAGATTCTACCATGGCGGGAAACAGGGTCAAAATATCGAACCGCATTATCCCTCACGCATCCCTTCAATCAGCCGTACGTAGATTCCCTCCGGCTTTTCCTGTCCAAAGGAGATTTCCAAAATAAAGGCGGGTACGGCGGGAATCATGAAGGAATGTTCTCCATCCCGCACTACATATACAGGATGCGCTCCGGGAAACGTCACATCCTCCAGTACGCCGCAGGGCTCTCCGTCGTCCGCATTGATTACCGGCAGTCCTAGCAGATCCGCGACGAAATGCGCGCCCTCCTGCAGAGGAAGATCCTCCCGCTTTGCATAAAATACCTTGTCCCGCAGGGCTACTGCCTCCTCCAGAGTATCGATTCCTGCAAAAGTTGCCAGCACCATGTTTTTCTGTACGCTGGCATGGACGACAGGCATTGCACGATATTTGTCCCCCTCCCGCAGATACATCGTTTTCAGGGATGCCAGAACAGACGGTGAATCACACCGGCTGGCAAGACGCACGCCGCCCTTTACACCATGGGTGTTTACCGCCTGGGCGCATTCTAGGTAGGCTTGTTTTTCTCGCATATATCTTTCCTCGTTTATAGTGTTATGGTGAAATGCTCCAGCCGCGTTTGCCCTGGCTTAGACATCCGGACAGGAAAAGCAATCGGTACTGGTTACAATATAGTGCCCGTAAAATGTGTAGGGAGAGGTTTCTAAAATTTTTCGAATCTGTCCGGTCAAAAAAATATCTTCAATAGAAGGTTCCCGTACATTGTTCGCATGGTTGTGGGCCAGGATGACTCCGCTGGCTTCATGCTGTTTGGCATAGGAAAGGATCAGGTCGCCATAAGACTCCGGCCGGATGTATCTGCCCTGAGACAGAATCACATTGTCAATCACTCGACAATCCGCGTCCAGCAGCAGCGCCGTTACAGTAGAAGCCGGCTTCCCTCTGTACCATATATATAAATACATACTTCTTTGAAAAGCGTTTTCCAGCGGTTCTTTGGAAAATGCCTCCAGCACTGCCCGTCGAGAAAAGATTCCTGACGTTTTAATCAGCATTGCACTGGCAGGACCGATTCCGTCTGCCTGCTGCATTTTTTCCGTATCGCTTTCCAAAAGCTGCAGACAGCTTTGATTATCAATTAGCGCGTGTGCAGCGGGATTGGTATTTTTCTGTGTTATAGAGAAATACAGCAGCATTTCCAAAAGTTCGTGGGGTTCAAATACATCGCCGCCATGCTTCATCAGTTTTGCCCGCATACGTTGACGGTGCGCATCGTGAATATTTTTCTTTGTCATATGAATCTCCATTACCCTGCGGATTCTGTGAGCCGGTAAATTTGTACATATCCGGCCTCAATCACCAAAGTATAGTCATCTGCCATAGCCATCCGCATTTTTTTTGTATGCGTATCGTTCGCATATCGGGTATCCAGCACATAATATTCCGTTTGTTCCAGCGGGGCGTAATAGTCCGGGCAGGAGTGGAGATCGTCTACAAAATATAGATGGGGCATCATGTATCCATACGCCGTTACGGAAGCGTCTGCGGGGATGTCCTTCAGCGCATCTGCGGTGGCGTCGTATTCCGTTTTGTTTGCATAGTATCGGGTGACATTTCGTTGCGCCTTGGGATACACGGCGGATACGGAAAATACCAATCCCAGCGCCAGGGCGCTGCAGAAGAAAAGCCGCCGTCCCGCGGGACCCCACCCAGACACGGTAAGCATCGCCGATACAAGAAGTAAAGCAGCGGTGCCATAGGTATATTGAAAATCAATGTTAAACTGATACATCCAGTCTGGCATAAGGTTGACAACCAGCAGAGGAATCAGCAGTACCAGCTGCACAGACCGTTTTCCCGCAAAGGGCGTAAACAGCAGAGGCGCGCATAGCCACAGCACAAACTCTAACTTTTGGCCGGAATAGGTAAGTTCCTGGTAGACTTCCGTCTCGGCCCCGGAGAAAACCTCCCGGATGAGATACCCAATATTATAAAAACAGGTGCGTACAGCGTCCAACAGGCTTCCTCCTCCCACAGAAGAAGAGAAATTTGCAAACCGGTCAGACATGATTTCACCGCCGGACAGTCGAATCATGGAGCAGGCAAATACAAACCATACGAGAGACGCACCAATCATGCCGGCGGCAAACCATCGGTCACGGCGGGAGAGAAGCATCCAAAATGCCACCGCTGCTACATAGATGAAGGCGTCTTCCTTGACGCAAAGGACCAGCAGAGCAAACACTGCCGCAGGAAGGCGACGCCGCTCCAGTATAAAGGAGATCATATAGAGCAGCAGAACCGATAAAATTTTATTTTCATGAAAATCGTAAAAACAGCCGTTTGCCATCGTAGGATACAGGGCATACAATACCGCCGCGCCGGTAGCACACAGAGGACGCATGCCCAGCGAACGGCAGATACGCCGCAGGGGAAACATGCCCAGACCTACAATCACCGCCTGCGCCAAAAGAAGATATGCGGGGCTGCGCACTAGCATATATCCAGGCAGCAGCAGGTAATAAATGGGGGAAAAGTGCACGGCGAAATGGGAGAGATATTGACTGCGTTCTACAGTCGTAAAAGGCAGTCCCGTTTTGGCCATCTGTTCAAACATCTGACAAAAAATTCCGAAGTCAAAGGTGCCGTGGGCAAAAGCCTTGTATTTTGCTATGGTGCAAAAACCGACAAACAGGCAGAATAGGAGAAAAACAGCCGCCGTCACATACAGGGAGGCCCGCCAGGAGAAGGAGATGCCTTCCAGCCCCAGCCGGTTTTCTCCGACGACATATTTTGCAATAAGCAAAAGGACTGCACCTACGCCGATATTGAAAAACAAATCTCCCGAAAGGGTGCCTACCAGCAAAAGGCTGTATAAAAGAGCGGACACAAAGAGGCACCAGTTGATGATCCGCGTAGTTCTTGTAAGTAAAAAGCCCGCCCACAAAAAGAACAGGGCGGTAAAAAACGTGCCCCAGAAAAGGAGCAAGGACATTTGCCGCATCCAGGCAAGGCTGGTGAAATCTCCGGCTGCCGCACCGGTAAAGGAAGCGCACACGAAGGCGCACGCCAACATGGCAAACAAGTCTGTCATGCCAAATCCATTTTCCTGATGCATTTTCAAAAGGCGCTGCCAAAAAGACTGCAAAGGGCGCATGTACCAAGGCTCCTTTCTATAAAATACCAAAAATACCCAAATGTACAATTTATTGTAACACACGTTAAAAAAAAGGTCAATAGGGTTCTTTTTTTAGCATAAACCTGCCCTGAACTACGCATTGCCTGCAAGAAATACAACTTATGTATTTTTTATAAAAATTAAACATTACTATCAATATATTCCAATTTAAATAATTGCAGCGATTTCCCACGCTTGCAGGAATTACCGCTTGCCACTTATGTCTGTTTCCTGTATAATATAGGCAGTACATAATATAGGAGGAGCCATGAAGCTGACTGAGCGAAAAATATTGATGCTGCTGAAACTGTGCTTTAGCGCTGTGATCCTGCAGCTGTTTTTGATTTGTCTGGCGCTGGGAGACGGAGTCCAGTCCGACTACATAACGCAAGTTCCCGAAATGCTGGAATATGCAGCTATGGCCACTGTGGTTACCTTAGGAGGTGGCCTGGCTCTGGAATATGCCTTAAAGGTTTACGGCTGAACATCGAAGGAGCTGCAATGTGAAACTGTTTGAGAAAATAAAAAAAAGCATGGGTGATACAGGGATTCTTCCTTCGTTGGAGGACTGTGGCACCATACTTTGTGCCTTGTCCGGCGGCGCGGATTCTGTGGTGCTGCTGCATTTTCTGCATTGGTATCTGCCAGAGCGGGGGATCCGCCTTGCGGCCGCACATTTGCATCACGGAATTCGGGGAGCAGCTGCAGACGCGGATGAAGCGTTTTGCCGCCATTTATGCACAGAACTGCAGATTCCCTTTTACAGCCGTCGCCTGGATATTCCCGCCATGGCAAAAGAAACGGGATTAGGGCTGGAAGAATGTGCCAGGAAGGAGCGCTACGCTTTTTTAGAAGAAGTATGCAGCGATCTGCCTGGCGCTCTCATCGCCACAGCCCACAATGCCACCGACCATTTGGAAACCGTGTTGTTTCATTTGGCCAGAGGATGCGGTGCTAGTGGACTTTGCGGGATAGCTCCCCTGCGGGACGGATCTGTTATTCGTCCCCTTTTGTGCTGCACGGCAAAAGAAGTGCGGGACTTTGCAAAGGCGGAGAGAATATCCTATGTGACGGATGAAACCAACAGCGACACTGCTTATACTAGAAATTATATCCGGGAGAAGCTGGTTCCTGCGATGCTGCAGATCAATCCCCAGTGTGAGACTGCCGCCCTGCGGATGAGCGGCCTGCTGCGCGGGGATCTTGCCTATATAGAGAACGCCGCCGTGGGCTTGCTGTCCCCGGACGGCTCTCTTTTGGCGCCGAACGCGGCTGCAGCGCCCAGCGCGCTGCTGTCCCGATGTATCCTTGCCATGTATCGCCGGTATGCAGGATATGAAAAAACGCTGGGGGCAATGCACCTTAAACACTGTATGGCGTTGATTCGCGGTAGTCGTCCGGGCCGTATCAGCCTGCCGGGCCGTGCGGCGCTGTTTTTCCAAGGCGAGCGAATCTGGATCGGCCAGGATCCCACTTTTGCGCAGTCGGCTGTATCGGGTGTGATTCCCCTTTCTGTAGGAGATGCTGTCTTATTTGGCCCTTTTTTGGTTAAAGTGTCAAAAGAGCGGGCAGAGATTGTTCCTCCCGACCAAAATATTTACAATTTAGCAATATACGGTACGCTGGATTTTGATAAAATAAACAATAGTCTTTATATCCGTGCCAGAAGGGCCGGCGATGTATATTTTACCGGCGGTATGCACAAAAAAATAAAAAAACTTTTTGGCGCTATGAAAATTCCTTCTCATTTGCGGGATTCTTATCCCCTTTTATGTGACGAGGAGGGAATTCTTTGGGTACCCGGCCTGCGTCCCCGCGATGGCTGCACAAGCGCATTGGCCGCAGCCGGCTCTGTTTATATCGGCGTTTGGTATGCCGGCGAAAAATAAACACAGAAAGGTTGCAGATATGAGAGTGCATCATGACGTGTGGGATCAGGATGTGGAACAGGTTCTGATCAGTGAGCAGGAGCTGGATGAAATCGTTTCTCGCATTGCTGCCCAAATTGATCAGGATTATAAGGATAAAAACCTGCTTCTCCTGTGCATACTGAAAGGGAGCCTTGTTTTTATGGGGGATTTAATGAAAAAACTTTCCATCCCCTGTGAGATAGACTGTATGAAGGTTTCTTCCTATGGACATGGAACGGTCACCAGCGGAAGAATCAATATCCTCTTGGATTTGCACCGACAGGATCTCAGCGAGAAAGACATACTCATTATTGAAGATATTATCGACAGCGGGAAAACGCTGTCTTATCTGGTCTCTTATCTGCGTATAAACGGCGCGCGGAGCGTACGCACTGTGGCGCTGTTGGATAAACCTTCCCGCAGAGAAGTAGATTATACCCCCGATTATGTAGGCAGGGAGATTCCTGATGCATTTGTGGTGGGATACGGGCTGGACTTTGGAGAGAAATATCGCTCCCTGCCTTATGTAGGGATACTGAAACCGGAAATTTATACAAACTAAGCGTCCCGGGATTTCTTTCTATATATGCGGCAATATTTTGCAGACAAAAGAAAGGATTGACTTTTCATGAAGAAAAACGGCTTAAAGGTCGCAGTTTGGTATGTGGCCCTGATCGCAGTGGTAATCGTGGTGATCGCCTTGCTGTACGGAGGCGGCGACAAAGCAGATCTTACCTACGGCGATATCGTAGATTATTTCGAAGACGAACAGGTGGAACAGTTCTCCATCGACTATAATAACGCCACCCTGAAAATGATCATACGGGCGCAGGGCGATGAGGATAAGCAGTCTGTAGTGAAATACAGGCTGGCGGATGTAAACGTATTCCTGCTGGATATGAAAGATCTGATCGACGAACAGTACGAGGCGGGAATCATCACAAAATATGACCTGCAGCCGGCTACCATTGTGCCTTGGTGGGTCAGCTTCCTGCCTTATTTGATCATTGCCATCGTCTTTATTGTGCTATGGTGGTATATGATGAGTCAGGCCACCGGCGGCAAGGGCAGTAAAATCGGCAACTTTGGGAAAGCAAAAATGCGCACCGGGGACAAGGTCAAGGTGTATTTCCGCGACGTTGCCGGAGCCGATGAAGAAAAGGCAGAGCTGGAAGAAATTGTTGAATTTTTGAAGGACCCTCAGAAGTTTACCAAGTTAGGTGCGAAAATCCCCCATGGCGTGCTGCTTATGGGCCCTCCCGGAACAGGTAAAACCCTGCTGGCAAAAGCGGTTGCTGGTGAGGCTGGTGTTCCCTTCTATTCTATTTCTGGTTCAGACTTTGTGGAGATGTATGTGGGTGTGGGCGCTTCCCGTGTGCGGGATTTGTTTGAGACTGCCCGCAAAAATCCTGCGTCTATTGTGTTTATCGATGAGATTGACGCAGTAGGCCGGCAGCGCGGGACGGGACTTGGCGGCGGCCACGATGAACGGGAACAGACACTGAACCAGCTGCTGGTAGAGATGGACGGCTTTGGCTCCACCGAAGGGATTATTGTCATTGCGGCAACCAACCGCCCCGACGTTTTAGACCCAGCACTGCTGCGTCCCGGTCGTTTTGACCGGCAAATCACCGTCCACCAGCCAGATATCCACGGACGGGAAGAAATCCTCCATGTGCACGCCCGTAACAAGCCACTGGAAGCCAGTGTGGATTTGTCTGTGATTGCAAAGAGCACATCTGGCTTTACGGGAGCGGATCTTGCAAATCTGCTCAATGAAGCGGCACTCCTTGCCGCACGAAAAAATAAATCGCTCATTGGTATGGACGAATTGGAAGATGCCTTTACAAAAATTGTGGCAGGCCCGCAAAAGCGTTCTATGCGTATCAAGGAGTCAGAGAAGCTGAAAACGGCTTATCACGAAGCTGGTCATGCGGTACTGTCTCACGTGTTGCCGTTGATTGATCCTGTGCATCAGGTTTCCATTATCCCAAGCGGAAACGCCCTTGGATATACCTTGAACCTGCCGGCGGAAGACAAATACAGCGTATACCGTAATGAACTTAAGCAAAAAATTTCTATGCTGCTGGGTGGCCGTGTAGCAGAGCAGTTGATTTTTGACGACTTCTCCGGCGGCGCTTCCAACGATATTCAGCGTGCAACCCAGATTGCCAGAAAGATGGTTATGCAGCTTGGTATGAGCGAACTGGGACCGATTCTGTTTGGCAGCGGCCACAGCGATACGGAAGTATTCCTGGGTAGAGACTTCTCGCAGAATCGAGACTTCTCCGAAGCGATTGCTGCAAAAATCGATGAGCAGATTGAAAAGATTATCACCGAATCCTATAATGAAGCAAAACGTCTGCTTTCTGAAAATATTGATAAACTGCATTTCATTGCAAAGTATCTGGTTAAGAATGAGATCATGAACGGCGATCAGTTCCGCCGGATTATGGAAGATCCGAATGTGACTGTGGAAGAGCTGGAAGAAATGTATGCGGAGAAACGGCGCCGCAGTGAAGCAGAAAACGAGGCGAGGGCTCTGCAAATTAAGGAAAATGAACGGCGCAGAGAAGAGGCCCGCCGGTTGGAAGAAGAAAAACGGCGCGGTGAAATAAGCAACACGCCTGAGAAATCAGAAAACGATGCAAACGAGTAATAGGAATTAAATATAAAAATCCCCGAAAGACTGCTTTCGGGGATTTTTACATGCTGTGAGGAATGCGATTGTTGACGATCTTTCCCACCGGTATCTAGTATCAAAAAGGATAGGGCATATGCCCTATCCTTTTTGTCGTTAAAATCAGCTTTTTTCAAAAGCCGTAACCTCTTCTCCGTTTAAAATCCGCAAAGTATCGTTTTCAATTTTTTTGACAAGATCTGTTAGTACGTAAAATTCTCCTACTCCGTCCACAGTCACCAGGGAATGCCGGGTGGAATACGGATAAAATCGATACACCGTTTCCTCTCCAGATAAAGTTTTAGCTGTAAAGGTCATATACGCGTTAGCAGGGTCGGCGGCATAAGCCTCCATTTCCGCTTGTGTCATGGTAGCATATATGTCCGCGCTGTAGTAATCCTGAATCGAAACTGCCAAAAGCGATTTATAATATTCTCGGAATGAGGGAATATAATCTTCCCGCAGCCCTTCTTTCTCGTTTACCGTAACATTCAAAATCGGCTTGTCGTTCGCGTCCTTATCGTGCGTCAGACGGAAGCTGGCTTGTACAGTATCCGTAGAGACGGACAACTGCCGGATGTTGGTGATATATTCCTGATACACATAGGGATCAATCCAGTCGATAAGAGAATATTCCAAATAGGCATGGTCCTCTGCACTGCAAACACCAATCACATTGGGGTACAGGCTGGAACATACATAATAGGTGCCATCCTCTGTACGGGCGGAAAAAGTCAAGCGGAAGGTCTGCCCTTCATATTCAAAAACGATTTCGTGGGCGGGCTGATCCAGCCCTACCGCCGCGAAATCTTCCGCCGCAGCGCCCAGCTTATAGCAGGATTTTGCCCGAAGCTCCAAATACGCAAAAATGATTTCATAGTACATGTTGGAATTGGGGTAATAGGAGGTGGGATAGTCCATAATGTTTTCCGCAAGGGCCTCTGGATTATTTTGGTCTTTTTTATCCTTCAGGCGAATGCGCAGCAGCATATCCCCGTCTTGGTATACGGTGAAATGGTTTACTTGGTAGTAATTTTTCTGGGAGATACCAGTGGTGAGCACAGGGGTTACATAGTTTTCAATGGGAACGAGCACAGTGTCCGCCACTTCTGTTCCAAGGACGTAGACGCTGCGCCGTCCTTCTAGCATACAGTAATAGCCACCGCCGGTAAGCAGCCGGTCTCCAACCAATACAGTAAATTTGTCTCCTCCATTAGAGGTTACCGTCCACCGGGCTACCGGTTGATCCAGCCCGTATTCTGCAATTTTTTCGTCGGACAGGTTGTTGCCTACCTTAGTTTTGGAAAGGGTGTAGGAGGATACGTTTACAAGGGCGGCAAACAGATTTTCGCTGTAGGGGACAGCGTCATATCCCTTGATTTTAAATTTGTTTTGCTCCGCCTGATAAAAGGCAAAGGTGCCATATTCGTTTTCCACTTCTATCTGTGCAATATCGCTGCGGGACAGGGACCCAAACAGGAAAAAACGGTCTCCGCTGCCAAGGGCCTCCCCTGCTTCCGTTTCGGGAGCCTCTGTTTCAATTTCCTCCGGCTCCGTTAGAGGACGAATCACGAAGAAGTATCCCACAAGCAGGAGTACAAACAGGGAAAGCAGTACAATAATCAGTATTTTCTGCCGTTTCATCCGTTTCGTCTCCTAATATGCACTGCCAGTCCTACTATGCCGATCAGCACCGGCATGGTAACGGTCAGTGCCACCGTCCACCGGTTTGCTTGTGCAGTAGTGATATCCATACTGGTATCGTCAAGAACTTTCATTTCTATATCCGCCAAAATCCGATCCCTGCCGGTGAGCCGCATGGTATTATACAGTATATCGCTGTTGGCATAGGTGTTGGACAGCAAATACGCAGGATCCGTATAGTCTGCGCTGCCGCTGACCAGCACATAGGAATAATAATATTCGTTGTTTTCGACACGGCTTTCCCGGGAAATGGTCATCAAAGGCTGAATACCGGAGGAAACGGCATCACCGTTTTGGATTGTTTGTGCGGTATTATAGGAGAACAGCACAGGAGACACGACCTTTGATCCTTCTAGGGAGGGGTCTTTTTCCCACAAGATTTCCAGAGGCATGGCGTTTCGCAGAATGGTCTTGGGCATTTCATCCAGTTCAAAAAGATCCAAATAAAGGGATGCGCCTAGACTGTCCTTGTCTGCATAGTTTGCCACAATGGCTCTTCCGTCTGTGGAAATCGCGTGAGCGGTGTCCTTCACATAGGTATCCGGATTAAACCCAATTCCCCATTCGCTGAGCAGTTCGCTGAGATTGGTAAGCTTGCCCGCATTTGTAGGAGAGGTAAACACCATCAGACATCCGTAGTTGTCCAAAAAATGGTCCAGCTTGTCAATTTCGTTGGCGGCTGCATCATCTGCTTCCATACCAGCAAAATCATACACCGGATTGTTGATAATCACGATCCGGGCGTCCTCGTCTATCTCCTCTTTTGCAAGGTCAATGTTTTTCACTTCATAGCCCGCGTCGGTGAAAAGTTCTACCAGAGCGGCGGCGTCATCGCCCACTGTTTCTCCATGTTGGGTCGTCATATGGACTATGGGCATTTGTGCGGAGGTCATGGAGAGAATTGCGGAAACAAATTTATGCTCTGCCTGGTATCCCCAGATTTTTTCGTAGTTTTCATCGTATACAAAAAATGCTTCCAGATTAAACAGACGAAATTCTGTTCCGCATTCCACCACAACAGAGGTAGTTTTAATATCTTGTGCCGCTGTGGTGTAGAAGGTTTTGAAAAACCCGGGATTTTTAACGATGTCCACACATTTAACATGGATATTGTCAAATTTGGATTCCAGCTGGAGAGCCGTCTGATATACATAAAACAAAAACGGGCTGGCATCACTGATTTTGTCCGGTTCCACGGTAAAGTATATATTTGTTTCGTCCTCTACGTCTGCAAGCAGCTGGTTGGTTGTGTCGGACAGGGAGTATACCTGATTTTTTGTCATATCTGCGTACCAGGTAAAGTGGTTTGCCAAGGCGAAAAAAGCAATGTTAAAAACGATTGCAAGGGCAAGCATCAACGCTGTGATTATAGAGGATATGACAGTATACTGATTTCTTCTTTGCCTGCGCAGCTTTGCTTTTTGCAGCTTCTTTATATTCATGTCAGCATCCCTCACAATCTATATCCAGATATTGCAAAGCATCTTCCGATGCTTTGGGTGTGAACAGTACAGCTTTAAAGTTAATATAGTTCTTCATGTTCACACTCCTTAAATCACGAAAACCGGCGCTTTTCATATACCCGCACCGTAAGAAAGAGGAATACCCCGCACATGGACAGATAATACACCGCGCTGGAAAAATCAAAAATTCCCATGGTAAAGTTGGTATACCGGCTGTAGATGGAAATCCAGTCCAGTACCAGCCGCAGCACATAGCTGTCCAAAATTCCGTTGAGCATTGCCAGCACTACAAGACCACACAAAACACCGATGGTAGTAACGGCGGCGGTAAACTGATTATCTGTAAGAGAAGAAAGAAACATGCCAATGGCGATAAAGCAGACGCCAATGAAAATCATCCCCACCGTACAACCAAGAATGCGGCCCCAGTTGGGATCCCCGTACATTCCAAGCGTTACAAAAAATAGAGAGGAGACGGCTACCGTGCCTAGAAACAGGGTAAACGCCGCCAAAAATTTGGACAGAACCAAACTCCACAGGCTCACCGGAGCGGTCAGCAAAAGCTGTTCCGTTTTATTCCGTTTCTCCTCTGCAAAAGAACGCATTGTCAGCAGAGGAATCAGCACAATATAGGCGATCATTAAAATCTGAAAATACAGGGCTACATCCGTAGACTGTTCCTGCAAGGTAGTCAAGCTGAAAATAAATCCGGCTGCGCAAAGGAAAATTGCCATAAAAATGTAGCCAGCCGGCGTTGTAAAATAGGTGCGCATCTCACGCTTATAAATTGCAAACATACAAATTTACCATGCCTTTCCGTTTACTTTTTGCGCTTTTTCCCGGCAGCGGTATTTCCTGCATCGGTCAGCTTGAGGAATACGTCTTCCAGGGAATAGCCTTCCTGCTCCATACCCACTACAGGCCAATTCTGCTGCGCCATGGCAAAAAAGACATCTTTGCGCACATCTGCCCCAGGCGCAGATTCAACAAAATAAGAAAAGCTGTCCTTTTCCCGGTCCCCGGTGGCTACGGCGCTGATTACGTTCGGCAGACTTCGCAGCGTCTCCACAACCTCTCGGCCAGGCCCGCATATGCTCACTCGGATCCGGGCGTTTTGCTGAATGGTACGGCTGATGCTGTCTGTCCTCTCGTCGCAGAGCACCTTGCCCTGGTCCAGGATTACTACCCGGTCGCATACCGCCTGGACTTCCGATAAAATGTGGGAAGACAGAATTACCGTATGTTCCCGCCCTAAGGTGCGGATTAAATTGCGCACCTCAATAATCTGCTTAGGGTCCAGTCCTACGGTGGGCTCGTCCAATACCAATACGCCCGGATTGCCGATCAACGCCTGGGCGATCCCTAAGCGCTGCCGATATCCGGTGGATAGATTTTTAATAATTCGCCGGCGTGCGTCGGAAATTCGGGTCACCCGGCAGATTTCCTCTATATGGGCATCCCGGTTGTATGAGCACTGTTTCAAATCGTAGACAAACCGAAGATATTCCTCCACCCGCATATCTCCATAAAGAGGGGGGGTCTCCGGCAAAAAGCCAATCCGCTTTTTGGCTTCTCCCGGTTCTTCCAAGATATCCTTGCCGTCTATACGCACAGTCCCCGCATTGGCGGAAAGGTATCCGGTCATAATGTTCATTGCCGTGGATTTCCCCGCTCCGTTGGGGCCGAGCAGTCCCAGAATCTCCCGCTCACCCACGGAAAAGCTTATATCGTCCAGGGCAACGTTTGTCCCATAGGATTTTACAAGATGTTCCACCTCTATCATTGATCCATTACTCCTTGCCGGTCGTCCGGCCGCTGTCTCCGGTGCGTACACCGGGATAATATAAATATTGTAGCATATTGTTTCAGGCAAGCTATAAATAAACTATTAAATTTTATCTTTATATGCCTGAATGTGTTCTATATAATAAGGCAGCGCCGTTTCAAAGTCTACTCCATACCAGCGCCGATCTGCCGCTTTGGCCCAGCAGGCCGCGCAGCGTGCGGTAAATTCTACCGAAAGAGCTAAGGCGTCGTCTAAAGACATACCGGCAGCCAATGCACCAACACAAGCCGAAGCAAATATATCTCCTGTTCCGTGCAGGGGCTGCTCTGTACGGACATGTTCTCCAAAATAGGAAAACACAGTGCCGTCCTGGCTGTCATATTTCAAAATACCAAGCTTGTCCGCCCCGCTAGCGGAGGACACACCGGTGAGAACAGCACATTTCGCCCCTGCGCCGCATAAACGGCGAAGCAGCTCGACCAGTTGCTCTCCGGTATAGTCTTCTCGATAGGGCGTATCCAACAGGGCGCAGGCCTCTGTGAGATTGGGCACAATTACGTCGGAGCAGGCGCATAGCTGCGCCATTTGCTCCGGAAAGGTATCGTGAAATCCCGCGTATAGTCGGCCGAAGTCGCCCATAACAGGGTCTACAAAAACAATACTGTCTGTTTGAGGCTGTCGGTCCAAGAAAGCGGATACTGTTTCGATTTGTTCCCCGCCTGCAAGATAGCCGGTATACACGCAGTCAAAGGTGATCCCCTCCATCTGCCAAGCGGAAAATATTTTTTCCATATCCTCAGAAAGATCCCGTTTGTAAACGTGGGGAAAGGCTGTATGTGCGGAAAGCACCGCTGTGGGCAGTGCCGCTGCCTCCGCCCCCGCCGCGCTGATAATCGGCAATGCTACCCCAAGGGAACATTTGCCTACGCAAGAAATATCCTGAATGGTTAAAACACGCTTCATGTTACTGATTATGCCTTTCTAATCCGCTTACAAGTCGGGTATACGCAAAATTCATAAAAATATATGCAAGTGATCCAATAAGATTTTTCCACCGATGAGAACCAAAATTGCTCCGCCGGCAATTTTTGCGCCTCGAAGAAACCGAGTTCCAAAATAACTGCCTATCAGCACGCCCACCACGCACAATATAAATGTGATAAGGCCAATTACCAGTACCGAAGACCAAATGTTCAAGCTGTCCTGGGCAATCATAGAGAAGGCCACGCCCATTGCCAGCGCGTCGATGCTGGTAGCAAGAGCTGGTAATAGCATACCTTGGGGAGCGGCGCAGTTATCTCCTTCCCGGATTCCTTCCAAAATCATATTTCCGCCGATGAGAAAAAGCAGACCAAAGGCGATCCAGTGATCGAACGCTTCGATATAATCAATAAACTGTGCCCCCAAAAACCACCCAATTAAGGGCATTAGGGCTTGAAAGGAGCCGAACCAAAGGCCCGCCGAGCATGCGCTTTTCACATTGATACTTCTCATAGCCAGCCCCCTGCAAACAGATACGGCAAAGGCGTCCATTGCAAGGCTGCACGCGATAAGCAAAAGTTCTCCGATTCCCATATTTCATCCATTCCTGTCCATTTACTGTATTATAATGTACGAGAAAGAGGGAAAGAAATATGCATGCTTAAATAGGGTTTCTGTAGTCGTTCCCCTTATTTTCTTGCTTCTACCATATGAATGGGGAATCCCTTGCTGGTAAAGTTTTTTTCATACTCTGTCATGATGTTTTCCCCGGCTCGCTCGCTGGCGTGAAGATCGTGGGTCACAAAAGTTACCGTAAAGGGAGAGGATTCCAGCATCTCCAGAGAATAGGTAAACAGATTGGCGTTGTCTGTTTTAAACCGGAAATATCCGCCGGACTGAAGCAGATATAAATACCGCTTCAAAAAATCCGGATGGGTGAGCCGCCGCCGAGCATGGCCCGTTTTTGGCCAGGGATCACTGAAATTGGCATAGATGGATTCAAAGATGCCGCCCTCAAAGTAATCGGTAAGGCCGCCCGCCTCCATAGGCATAAAACGCACATTCCCACGCATGGCAAGGGGAATATTCCATGGCGTGTCCTTGTATACAGCGCCGTCGGGCGCCTCCCATCCTCCTTGGGGATAGGGCCTGCCAAGGCCACGATCCATGGCGTATTTTTCCATGGCAATCACTGCCACGTCGGCACAGCGTTCCATGGCAAGATAATTGTAGCCATCCTCCCGCCGGGAGAGGGTGCGGATAAAGTCTCCTTTGCCGCATCCGATTTCCAGTCGAAGAGGCAGATTTTCTGCAAAAGAAAAATCTACGCGCCCGCCCGGGGCCGGCTGGGAGACAGTTAATGCGGACAAAACGGAAAGTCTTTCCCGTCCCCGCGGTTTTTTTCGCATTCTCATATTGCAATGCATCCTGCTTTTTGTTAGAATAAATAATACACCGGCAGATTCTGTAAACACCTGCCGCTGGATAAAGTATACCATATACAGATGAAAAAATCCAGAGATAGCAGTATATTTTACCGACAGGCATACCTGTCCCGCTTTCGGCATAAAAATGAAGGGTATCGCCACGGTTTTTATGCAAAGGAGGGCTGGCGTGAAAGTTACACCGATGAACCCTTTTGTATTATTGCACGCCTGCATTTTCCTTAAAAATGGGAACCCGTCCCATTTTTGTTTCCAAAGGAAACACAGTTGAATTTCATTTCTATTTGGTGCCAAGCACAAAACTGTAAGTAGCTTTGTGCGGCGGAATGGAGGCTTTTATGAATATAGATACCTTCTCCGCTCAGCTCGTTCAGTCTCTGACGGCGCGGGGAATCGATGGACAAACTGCCAATACATATGTGAAGGACCTCCTGCACACGCTTACAGAGGAGGACCTGCGGGAAATTTCCGGCTATGGAACCAAAGAAGATTTCACTCCGCTTTCTGACAGTCTGGCGGCGCTGATTCGAGAAAAGAATGCGCGGCTTACTGCGCAAAACACAGATACCCATACAAAAGTGATCCGCACAGACCCAGTTTATCCTACCGATGTGGAAACCCGCCAGCCGATTGGAACAGACAATCTTCAACATACCAAAACAGGCATGCAGCCAATCCGTCCTGCCGAATCCACTGTGGTGAAAAGTTCACCGAATGATATGGAGCGTACGAAAATAGGGGTACCTGTGCCTGGTACAGAGGAAAGCCCTCTATGGGAGGAAGAGGTGGGAAAATGTGGGTTTGTGCCCCTCACTTCACGGGGAAAAGTATTTTTTTGGATTTTGCTGCTTGTGACGCTTCCCCTATCCCTTTGCTTCGCCGCTATGATGCTGTTTATATTTGTTCTATGCTTTTTAACTGTGTGCGCGCTTATTGGCACCAGCTTTTTGATGATAGGCGGCGAAGTGGTAGCAGGCACTGCCTGCTTCCTTGTAGGCGTGATATATGGAATCATTCAAATCTGTACGACTTCTGTGGGCATCGGCATATACGAGATCGGATTGGGGATAATCTGCGCGGGCGTATTTTTGGCGTTGGGCGTTCTGACATATTATCTGGCCGTGCGAGGGCTTCCCTATGTCCTGCGGCAGGAGCTTCTTTTCACCCGGCACCTTCTGCGGCAGATAAAGCCTATGATCAACCGCTGGAGAGAGGAGTGCAATAAACGATGAAGAGAAGATCCAAATTGATGTTAATTGTAGCCGCTGTTCTGGTGGGGGTAGGGCTCATTACCTGTCTTGTGGGCGCCGGAGTCAGCAGCGCCGCCGGGGATCCGCTGTTTGCCTCCGTACTTGGAGACGGCAAGGGATATCGCTATGACTTTGACGGCAGTAAAATCGATAAAATTAAGCTGGACGTGGTAGATGCGCAGATTCGTGTGATTGGCGGATCGGAAGAATCCTATATGGAAATCCTGTCTTTCAATGAAAATTTATATTCTTTTTCGGGAAGCAAATCCTTAATCAGCTTTAAGGAATCCCCCTCCGTGTCTTCTATCATGCGGTTTTGGGAAAGCGGATTTACCTTCAAAGGGATGCGGTATATTCTCCGACTTAATCCTAAAGCGGAGGATAAAGCCATCAATATTTACCTGACAGATGAAGACTATGTAAAGTGCCTGGAAATCCAAAGCGTGGCAGGAAATATTATGGTGCAGAATATGGGAACAGATACCGATTACCTTTTCTCTATGGAGGAGGGATCGGTTGCAATGAAAAATGTGACGACAGGGTCTGCCCTGAATATTACATCAACAGGTGCGCGGCCTTGTACCGTCCGCTTAGACGATACCACCGTCCGGATGCTTACTATGGATTTAATGCAGGGAGATGTGCAGGCGGCAGGATTATCTGCCTATACCAGCGAAATTGGGATGACTCATGGAAGTCTCACTTTGGACTATATCCCTCGTGAAGCGGTGTTTACTATTCAAGCGGATACCAAAGGCAAGCTGTCCGTAAACAATGTAGGCTACATTGATACCTATCAATATACTACGAAGGAAGAAAACGTGGATCCCGACGGGGAGACACCGGAAGAAACCATCACTATAAGCGGCAAGGATGCGGCTGTATATTTGTCCATCGAAGGTTTGCCGTCCCAAAATAATGGTGAATAGAAAGGAAGTTTTATAAATGCAATATACCTACAAATTAAAAGGCGTGTGCGCGTCTCAGGTTTCCTTTGAAATGGAGGAGGACGGCACCATTAAAAACGTGCAGTTTACTGGCGGCTGCAACGGCAATCTGAAAGCCGTGGGCAAGCTTACCCAGGGAATGGAAGCCCAGAAGGTAGCCGATATTCTTGCGGGCAACACCTGCGGCCAAAAGCAAACATCCTGCGCCGACCAGCTGGCCCGTGCTATTCGGGCCGCGCTGACAGAAAAACAGTCAAAATTACAGGAGGACAGCGTAAGCTGAAAAAACCATGTTTATTGTAAAAGATCAGAAGCATCCCGGAAGAGAATATGCAATTACTAGTGTAGACAAGGGGATTTTTCATGTCCGTGTGTCTGCTGACGGAACCTATTCCCAGACACTGCTCACCCGGTACAACATTTTAAAGGAAAAAGAAGTGGATACCGGTGCGATCCAGTCCGGCGATACCGTTTCAGAGGGTGGATTTTCCCTTACCGCCATGCCGGACGGCACGCTGCAGGTGACGGGTACAAGGGAACCACTTGTGTTCCATTTCGGGGGATATGAAGATAAGCCCTATGCAAACAAGGGTTTTACCCTGCAGATTGACCTGCATAAAAACGAGCGCCTGTACGGACTGGGGGACGAATCCAGAAAAAGTATTTCCCGCCGGGATTCTGTTTCTCGCTTGGATATTCGAAATATCGCTTCCTACGGGCCCATTCCCTATATCATGTCTATGAATGGATGGGGTATGCTTTTAAACTGTACATATGCGTCTATTTTCGATATGGATAAAGACCAGCCGGATCAGGTGAAAATTACCGCTCACAAAGGTATGATTGATTTCTATCTGTTTTTGCCTGCGTCCGGTCGTCTGGCAGATATTTTGGCACTTCACGGCAAAGTCGCTGGAACCCCGGTAATGCTGCCGAAATTTGCTTACGGCTACACCTTTGTGCTGAACGAGCAGACCAATGCCAGAGAAATGCTGTACGACTGCCTCCACTTTCGCCGGGAGGATATTTCCTGCGATATGGTGGGACTGGAACCCCAGTGGATGAGCCGGCACTATGACACCAGCGTGGGTAAAAAATTTGATGATGACCGGTTCTATATCCCCGGCTGGCTGCCGGACGATCAAAGCGGCCCGGAAACCTTCTTCTACTCGTTGCGGGAAATGGGCTTCCGTCTCAGTCTTTGGCTGTGTCAGAACTATGACCTGCTCTTTGAGGAAGAGCGGCAGTGCGGTGAGCGAATGAAAAAAGAGGGCAAAGAATACACCTTTGAAGGGGCGTCTATTCTGGACGAGCACTTGGCCTGCCCTATGTATATGGATGGACTTACTGTTCGGGACCAGCCTTGGTTTGAACATCTGAAAAAATTCTGCGACAACGGTGCGGAAGCCTTCAAGCTGGACGGCGCGTTCCAGGTGAACGATCACCCTGACCGACTATGGGGCGGCAAATACTTCGACGACGAAGTTCATAATGTGTACCCTGTTTTATATGTTAAACAGATGCAGGAAGGCTTTGCAAACCATACCGGCCGCCGTGCCATGATTTACACTCCGTGTGTTTATGCGGGTACTCAGCAGTATGCGGCATCTTGGGCGGGGGATACTGGTGGCGGATTTGACACCGTGGTGGCAATGCTCAACTACGGCCTGTCCGGCCATTCCAACGTGACCTGCGATATGGATATCACCTCTTTGGAGGGAATCCATTATGGATTCCTGTCTCCCTGGACTCAGCAGTTAGGATGGCGTAACTGGAACCTTCCCTGGTTTATGCGGGACGAAGTGTTGGAGGCGGTGCGATACTACTCCCATCTGCGCAGTGCACTGTTCCCCTATATTTATTCTATGGCACATCTTGCCGCAAAAACTTCTATGCCCCTGGCCCGCGCTCTGCCCCTGATGTATCCGGACAACCCGGAATACGATCAGGTTGCCAACACGTACATGTTTGGAGACAGCTTGCTGGTGGCAGTATTCGATATGAATGTCACTCTGCCTGCGGGCAAGTGGGTAGACTACTTCACAGGAGATGTTTACGAAGGCGGCCAGGTGATCCAGTATAAGATCCCGCAGGGACGCGGCGGTGCGCTGATGGTAAAGGCAGGCAGTGTGCTGTGCACTATGCCTTACCAGAAGTATCTCCATGAAAAGACACCGGAGGAATACTGCGTTCAGGTATATCCCGGCGCAGACGCATCCTTTACCTTGTGCGAGGACGACGGCTATACCTATGACTATAAGGAAGGCAAAATGGCTACCACATTGATCGCCATGGAAAACAGCACGGCGAACGAGTTTGATCTGGTAATCTATCCCAGAGAAGGCAGCTTTGCAGGACGCGATAAGGATGAGAACTCCAAACCCTCTGATCCCACCATTCCCGGTATGGGAGAGGAAAGCGGCTTCCAGGTACGTATTTTTGGCGGCGCCAAGTCTGTTGCCTTGGGGGCAGAAGCGATTCCAGTCCGGGAAGAGGACGGCTTTGGCGTATTTGATGTGCCGGCGGCACAACATGCGGCAGGGAATCTTGTGTATCATATTACACAGTAAAAAAAGAGGGGCATAGCCCCTCTTTTTTGATTCTTTTGTTTAATAAACATAAATAAAAAGGATGCATCTGCATCCTTTTTTCATAACAGAGACTGGCCGTTGATTCGCAACCGAAACCGCAGCCCCAGCTTTTCTGCCGCTTTGCGGCAAAGAACCATCCGCCCCAGAAAAATTTCAAAGTAATCCATCACACTGCCATACTCCGTATCAATGGTCAGCATTAGCGTAATTTCCGTTTTGTCATTGCTGATTTCCAGGTTGGCATCCGTCACTGAATAATTTACCCTGTCGTGTATGTCAAAGCTGGAGATATCCGTGTTGCGAACCCGGCTGCGCCGCACGTCCGACTTGTCTGCCAAAATGAGCGCTGCCGAAATGTCGTTGATGGGTACGCCGGTACCTTCGTCATGATTTCCGATAGCTGAAACGATAGTAGCTACGTCCGCCGCATCCATATCCATGCTTCGCAGAATCCGAAAGGCCATTACCGCGCCGCTTTGGGAGTGATCCACCCGGTTTACCAGATTGCCGATATCGTGGAGATACGCCGCAATCTTTGCCAGTTCTACCGCATGGGAATCCGCGTTCATTTTGGTTAGAATATAGCTGGCGATTTGACTTACCTTAGTTACATGGGCGAAGCTGTGCTCTGTATAACCAAGGGCCGCTAGCGCCGCATCCGCTCCTTCGATATAGGTTTTAATTTCCGCATTGTGCCGCAGCTGTTCGTAGGTGATCATAGGATTCCCTCTCTTTCTGGCTTCATTGTATAGCAGTCCCCGTGAAAGATCAAATTATGCAAGTTTTTCGCATATCTCTTTCGCTATTTCTCCTGTAGGGCGCATACGTCCATCTGTGTCTGCCTGAATAACCAGCGCGTCTGGATACCGCCGCAGCCAGGTGATCTGCCGTTTGGCATATCGGCGTGTGTTTCTGCGCACGGCGTCTACCGCTTCCTCTAGAGTGCATTCCCCTGCAAAGTAAGGCAAAAATTCTTTGTATCCGATAGCCTGTGCGGCGGGGGTATTTCCCTGAAGAAGCCCCTCCTCGTACAGTGCTTTTACCTCCTGTAGCAACCCTGCTGCAAGCATATTGTCTACACGCTGGTCAATTCGCTCGTATAATAGTTCTCTAGAGGAAAAGAAAAGCGCTACCTGGGTGCACGCATAGTTTGCTTCTGTATCTGGAGTCAGTCCCTGAAATTGAGATTTTGGAACGCCGGTAGTCTCATATATTTCCAGAGCGCGGATCACCCTACGGACATTGTTGGGATGAATTGCGGCTGCAGATGGGGGATCTACCGCTGCCAGCAATTGATGGAGGGTATCTGCTCCCTTTTCCTGGGCTACTGCTTCAAAGGCAGCCCGCACCATTGGATTTTTTGTGCTGTCGGACAGACCTGATTCATATAAAACTGCGTCCAGATACAGCCCTGTTCCCCCGCAAAATATAGGAAGTTTGCCTCTGGAAAGGATTTCGTCTGCAATGGGTGCCGCCATGGCAGCGTAATCTGCACAAGAAAAGTCTGCCGCCGGGGATACAACGCCGATCATATGGTGGGGTATTTCTCCCATTTCCGCCGGAGTAGGCGCTGCGGTGCCAATAGACATACCTTTGTATACTTGCATGGAGTCATTAGAAATCACTTCTCCCGAAAGTATGCGGGCCAAGGCAATGGCGAGAGCCGTTTTGCCGGAGGCGGTAGGGCCGAGTACCCCTAGAATTTTTTGTTTATGTTCCATAAGCGGCTCCTATGTTATAAAATCAGCATTGCATCTCCAAAGCTGAAAAATCGATACTGCTCTGCCACCGCAGTATTGTATGCTTCTAAAACATTCTCCCGCCCGGCGAAGGCGGATACCAGCATTAATAGCGTGCTTTCCGGAAGGTGAAAATTGGTGATCAGCCCATCCACGATTTTAAACCGATATCCAGGATAAATATAGATTCCTGTTTCCCCAGTATAGGGATGTAAAATGCCGTCTTCTCCGGCTGCACTTTCCAGTGTACGACAGGAGGTAGTTCCCACAGCAATGACTCTGCCACCGGCAGCCCGCCGTGTATTGATCAGTTCGGCGCTTTCCTTGGAGACAGAAATATATTCTGCATGCATGGCGTGATCTTGGATATGTTCTTCTTTTACTGGCCGAAAGGTTCCAAGTCCTACGTGCAGCAGTACCGGCACAATGGCTGTTCCCTGCAGTCTCAGTTGATCCAGCAGATGCTTTGTAAAGTGCAGCCCCGCCGTAGGCGCAGCAGCCGAGCCTTCCACACGTGAATATACCGTCTGATACCGGCTGGGATCCTCCAGCTTTTCTGTGATATAGGGGGGCAGGGGCATAGATCCAAGCTGATGCAGGGCCTCATATACGGTAGCCGTCTCGCAGGAGAGGCGCACGATACGCTGTCCGCCCTCCACGATATCTTCTACCATAGCTTGCAGAATCCCTCCTCCAAACTCCAAAATATCTCCTATTTTGGCTCGTTTGCCTGGACCTGCTAAGGCCTGCCATACGTCTTTTTCCGTTTGGCGCAGCAGTAACAGTTCTACTGGTGCAGTGCTGTCTGTTTTTTCCAGCCCAGTGTTTGTTAATTTATAAGCCCGCCGTCCCACGATTCTGGCAGGAATTACGCGGGTGTCATTAATTACCAACACATCCTGCGGACGGATATATTCTAGGATATCCCGAAAAGTCCGGTGCTGCAGTGCACCGTTTCCTCGACCCATTACGAGAAGGCGGGAGGCATCACGCGGGGTTACAGGTGTTTGCGCAATCTGTTCCGGCGGTAGATCGTAATAAAAATCAGAAAGGGTCAAGGTGGTTTGCGGAAGTATATTTTTAATCATAAGCGAATTGCTCCAACGATTGATATATAATAAATGGAATACTTTAGTATAGCATAAAAAATCCCCCACTTCAATGGATTTTTTCTTTAAAATAGGGGCACAATACCAATTGAAAATCATTCCAGCCGCAATATGCCGCAATGCGGCAAGGGGGAGGATATATGGAAATTCGGGATTTTTTAAAACCGGAGGGTATTTTAATTGGATGCGGCGCATCCGACAAAAAAAGCGTTTTGGACACGTTGGTGGAACTTCATGACCGATGCGGGAATTTGAAGAATGCCGCTGCTTACTATGAACAGGTGCTGATTCGAGAGGAGGAAGGTACGACTGCGGTAGGCGGCGCTACCGCCATTCCGCATGCCCAGGGCAGCGCAGTACGGCGGACAGGTTTGTGTGCTATAACACTTCAGGAGGGCATACAATGGGGCGCTCCGGACGGCGGTCCGGTACAGCTGATATTTTTAATCGCCGCCCCTGGACAGGGCAGCGAGCATCTCGCTGTTTTATCCCGTCTAATTACCATGCTGATGAACAAATCTGTAGCACGGGCACTAATCCGGGCAGAAAGTCCGGAGGCGTTTCTGGCAATTTTGGAGGAAGAAGAGAACGGGCGCCGGATGGAACCCCATAAAATTCCTATGCCCAGCTCCCGTAAGTTTCCCCCAGACTGGACAAATGTGCAAAGTGTGGAATTTGGCGCGGAGCAGGCCTTCCGTCCCCAGGATTTTTACCGGGTTTTGGCAGTGGTTTCCCAGAGCGCAGGAGAAGTCACGCAGGACAACGGATATGTCTATATGGCGACACAGGCGCTGCATTCCGCCGCAGTGCAGGTTGGCGCTTCTATAAAAGTGGAGACGCATGGTAGAGAGGGAGTCGAAAACACGTTCACGCCGAGAGAAATTGAACAAGCAGAGGCTGTTGTCATTGTGTCGGATGCGCCTGTAGATATGTCCCGTTTTGATGGGAAGCATGTGGTGCGGGGCAGTTTGGGAGACGGAATTCGCTCTGGTGAGAAAATGCTTCGTCGGGCACTCTCCGACACCGCTCCTGTATACCATCATAATACACCCAGGCAAAAAAACGGCGGAGAGCGAGTAAAAAAAGAAAAACGTGCTTTTGCGATACCCCTTCTTTCTCAGTTCTTACAGGCGGGGGCGGTTCGCGTCCTTCCTTTTTACGCTGCCGGCGGACTTTTACGGCTTATCGGTTTTTTAATCGATCTTTTTACGGGTGTTTCTTATACGGAGTCTTTTGGATACACTACGCCGGCAGCGACGCTTTTCTACACAGTGGGAACGATGTTGCTTTCCCTGGCCTTGCCTGTTTTATCGGCATTCATTGCTCAGTCTATGGCAGGAAAATGGGCCTTTGTCCCCGGCTTTACCGGCGGTCTATTGGCTGCTGCTGGTACCACTGTGTATACAATTGAAGGCGGTATTTCCTCCGGTTTATTTGGCGCGCTTCTGGCGGGACTTTCTGCCGGTGTGCTGGTAAGACTTTTGCAAAAGTTGTTTTCTAGACTGCCGGACGGCCTATCCGGTTTTTTGTATACCTTTTTTGGTGCGCTTCTTACTGGAACGGCTGTTTGCGGGGTCAATCCCCTAGTGGCAGCATTGTACGACGGTGCGTATTGGCTGCTTAGTATTGCGTCTGGCGTAAGCGGTATTCTGCTTGGTGCACTGCTTGGAGTATGCGTTGCGTTGGATATGGGTGGTCCCCTTACTCAGGCGGCACATGCGTTCACTTATACCCAAGGAGCTCCGGATGCCCTTGCTGCGTTGGCAACGGCGACAATTACGGTACCAATGGCTATTGCGTTGGCATGTGTCGTCTTTCGGGGACGTTTTCCAATAGCCCAACGGCAAATCGGACCGATAAATTTTTTCCTTGGAATAGGGGGTATTGCCCAGGGCGGCATTCCTTACGCGGCGGCTGCACCAATACGGATTATTCCTGGGTGCGTTATAGGCAGCGCGGTTGCTGGCGCATTGACGGCAGCGTTTGCGTGTTCCGCCGCCTCTGCTGGTGGGGGGCTGTTGGCTTTTGGCAATATGACAGGATGGATGTATGCCCTGCTGTCTGTGACTGCTGGTACGATTATCGGTATGTTTCTGCTTGGTGCACTGGGAAAAGTACACACGCCGGAGCGTGATGAAAAGAGCGTTTCCCCTCCAAAGGCCGCAGTAATACAAAAAAAATCCGTTTTGTGAAAACACGATGTAAAGGATATACGCAGGCTTACATTTTTAAACCTGCGTTCGATTCTTATATTTTAAGGAAGATTCATATGGTTTTTGAAAATGTGACAATGGGAAATCCACAGGGGCTACACCTTCGTCCGGCCATGACCTTTGCAAACCGCATGTCCCGCTATGATTCCCATATCCGATTAGAGGTGGGCGAGCGTGTGGCGGACGGAAAAAGCTTAGTAAGCCTTATATCGGCTGGTATCGGCGGCGAGTCTCAGGTGAAGATTATTTGCGACGGACCGGATGAGGAAGAAATGCTTTGCCGCGCTGCTGCCTTGCTCCAGGGCAAATCTGGGGAACTGTAAGGGATGCACGATGGGAGCACTGGGGTGCGCATGCGTGTCGATAGGCAGAAAACGGTGTCGAACCCGGCTGTCGATAAAAACTTTGGGAAACCCTATTGACATATGCTCCCATCGGTGATATAATAATGAAGTCCAAAACGAGGAGGCTTCTGTCGGGCGTCCTTTCAGAACTGCAACGGTCCTGTAGTGTGCAGCGGGCCAATGCGTATACCGGCGTGCCGGAATGGCGGAATAGGTAGACGCCTTGGACTTAAAATCCAATGCGACGAAAGTCGCGTACCGGTTCGATTCCGGTTTCCGGCACCAGCGGCAGGATCAATAGGCAATTTATTTCTATATCGCGGGGTAGAGCAGTCTGGTAGCTCGTCGGGCTCATAACCCGGAGGCCGTGAGGTTCAAATCCCACCCCCGCAACCAAATGGACCCTTGAAAACATTGAGTTTTCAAGGGTTTTTGCTTTTTTTGAGAACAGTCTGAAATACCGTCTTTGACCGCTATGGATGGTTTTTACTTATATATACTCTATACCCGATATATTCATTATATAAAGCCTTGGTTGAACTTAGCCACGGCTTTCTTTTTTTGTATCGTCCAATGAATGCCCATACATATTTTCTGTAGTGGATTTTTGCGCGTGTCCCAGTATTTCTGATAAAGTTGCAATATCGAATGCTAATTCATATGCTCTTGTGGCAAAATGTCTCAGTGTATGAAGGTTCTGTAATCAACATTGGCACGCCTTAAAACATCCTGATACAAATCGTTATAGGCTTTCCGCCCTTAACTTTTTCACTTTACATTACCTTTGACAGTCTTTTTTCACCGAATAGTCCTTTTGATTCAACGATGAATGCTGCTATATTGAATTTAGGCTTACATTTATTTATACTACAGTGGGTGTTGTATATAATTTGTTTATTATAAATTGAACCTGTTATTGAAAAGGAGAACATATGAAAAGAACATCAAAAAAGATTCTCTCCTGTTTTTGTTCGCTTGTACTGCTCATGCAAATAATTTCTATCAATTTGGCAGCCTTGAACGAACCGGGTATATTTTTGGATCAAACACTTGAAAACGGGATCAGGTACAATTGGGAGTTGGATGAAAATGGTAAGAAAAGCAGTATTATCATTAAAGGTGTTGAAAACGGCTCCGAAGCTGCATTGGCGGAGCATATCGTCATTCCTGATGAAATAAGCGGACTTCCTGTAGTCGCAATATATGGGCAGGCGGTTTCGCACTGTGATATGACTTCTGTTACTATTCCAGATAGTGTAAGATACATATATCCGGAAGCTTTTTATCAATGTTCTTCACTTACTTCTGTTATTTTTTCAGGAGGGGCGGAAAATTTACATATTATCGGTGAAAGAGCATTTAAAGAGTGTATCAACCTCGGCGATATCAATATTCCCGACAGCGTTGAATGGATTGGGCCAAATGCGTTTGAAAACTGTGAGAAGCTTACTACCGTAAAGCTTTCAAAAAATTTGACGGAAATCAAAGCCGCTACTTTTCAAGGGTGCGCCAGTCTGTCATCCGTAGCAATTCCCGAAGGGGTAACTGCAATAGGTGATGGTGCATTCGCCTGGTGTTCTTCTCTTAAAACAATAACGATTCCCGACAGTGTTAAAATTGTTGAAGGTAATGCATATGCGAATTGTAAAGACCTTACATCGGTAAAAATCCCGGGCAGTGTAGAGATATGGGGAAATAAAATTTTTTCAAATTGCAGCAGTCTCAACACGGTAAAAATTGCAGAGGGGGTTACTTCCATTGCACCAAAAATGTTTGAAGACTGCTTCGCACTTACAGGCATTGAGTTGCCTGAAAGCGTTACAGAAATTTGTGATAGTGCATTTCTCAACACCGGGCTTACAGAACTTCCTGTATCCAACAGTGTCAAAACCGTTGGTAATAACGCATTTTCAGGCTGCAACGGACTTTCGTCCGTAATTATTCCGGGAAGCATTACTGCAATTGCAGACAGTGCATTTTCAAAATGCACTGGCCTTACATCTGTGACGATTTCGGATGGTATTAAGACAATCGGCAAAGAAGCATTTTCATACTGCGGCAATCTTGTATCGGTAATATTGCCGTCCATGTCTGTGACTGCAACCACGCTGCCCCGGTAGTCGTAGTGGTAGAACCGGTACTCCCCGCCGCACACCGACCATAGGAGCCCGTCGGCGCCGTATCCGTAGGTGGTGTCCTGTTCCAGATGGTCACTGGTCCACAGCAGCCGGTGCCTGCCTCCCGAACAGTCGTATGCATACTTCATGTTGGTGTGATAGTAGTACATGTTGATCCGGTTGCCGTCCGCATCGTACCAGTACTCGTTCCAGTCTCCGTCAATCTGCTTGATCCGGTCTTTTTTGTCGTAGTCCACAGATACGCTTTTTCCCTCGTGCATGTGGCTGGATATATTTCCTTTTACAGATGTCCAGTACTTCTGTCCGTTCCACTCTGCCAGACGGTTGTCGTCCTCATAAACAAACGTATCGGTGTTACCGCCGCTTTGGGCCTCTAAAATATTGCCGGCAGCGTCATAGGTGAAGGTTTCCACGTTGTTCACCGCATTTGTATAAAACATGGGCAGCTTTACGTTTTGAAAAACTTTGTAAAGCTGCCCATCTTATTTACTTTTGCGCTTTTGAGGTTGTTTTTACTTAAGAATGCCTTTGTCAACCAGTACTCCAAGGATTGTTACAATGGTAAGTAGGGCTAGGAATATAATCAAAATTTTGATCGCTAGTCTTTTTTTCGCTGACATTTTCTTTCGAATAACAGGAAGCGATTCTCCGGGAATAGAATATTTTTTGACAAAATAAGCTACTAAAAAATGTGGTATTCCAAGCGCGGCTAACACTGATACAATATAGCATAATATAAAAGCTACATTTATTGCTACCTCTTGCGTCATCCATTTAGACGCAAATTTCATTAAAGAGATTCCAGAAACTGCTCCGATTGAAGAGGCAATAGCCAGGCCTGCTCCCTTTTTTTGTCCCTCCTTTGCTTCGCTATATGCTCCTTTTTTGATATTATAAATTTTGAAAGTGAAAATAAGAAATACAGCTAAAATCCATGCCAGCCCTATAATAACGGAATATGTAAATTTCACTTCTCTGTTTAACAAGTCTGATGTCTCAATTAGCAAATACGGTATCATTAAAAAAAACAAAGACATAAATAAAGATGAACTTGCAGAAAGCAAAAATCTTTGATAATAGGAAATAGATGCCAATTTTCGTTCCAATACATTTACCGCTGTTATATAAAATATTTCTGCTACTATAAACACAGACATAACAATAAATTTGTGTGTCACTATCCCTGCTATTAGTGGAACAAGTCCTATAAAGATATAGACTCCTGCTAATGATTTAATACTGGATAAAGGTAGATATGCCTCAGAATATTTTTTTACATAACCTTTTATACTATCTAATTCCATTTAATTTAACTCCTGTAATTTTCATTACCAAATTGCATCCCATTTATCGCTAAACCAACTACCAACATCAGAAGCGGTATTGCCAATCCAAGAACCAAAGTCACTGGCTGTATCGCCAATCCAACATCCCATATCAACAGCTCTGTCTCCAACCCAGGCAAGACCTTCCTTGCCCCATTCAACAACTGATTTTCCGTTAAAAGTTAATACATCTGTTACAATGTATATAGTTCCACCAACGACTAAGCCGCCTGCTGCACCGATAGCATTTCCGGGACCTGGAAGTGCAGAGCCTATAGCTGCCCCCGCGGCAGCAGAAGCCCATATCGTTCCAACTCCAACCCCGGTGTCAACGACAGCGTCTGTAACAATCTTTTGTGTACGGGTGCCATCCTGGATATTGTCATATATCCCCAGCCCGACGTCTAAAGCAACGGTACCATATCCTAAAACGCCACCCCAGTTTACACTGCCCTTGCTGGTTATTTTTAAAGCTTCTTTGCCTGCTGTAGTCGGCTTAACATAGCTGAAAACATTCGGATAAAGATCAGCATTTTTGAAGGCATATCTTGTGCCTTTTATTCCCTGACTGAATGCCGGTTTTGAATGAGCGCCTTTAATGATCGCGTACTGCCCGACCTTATCAATGTTGAATCCGTATTTGGCATAGTTGTATGTTCGAACACCAATTTCCTTTCCATCAAGTCCCCAGCCAATATAATCTGCCGGTCCCGGATTCAACTCCCAGCCGATTTCAAATCCACTGTTATTATTTCCCCTGTCAGCAGACAATCCCCAGGGATCCACATAGGAAATCGGGTTACCATTGACATAGGTGAACACGTTGAGGGAGGTGGAGTCGGCGATGCTCCCCTCTAGTATATCAGCATTCATGAAGCGTTTCAAGGCCGGATTGTAAAATCTTGTACGCATGTACAAAAGTCCGTTCGGATCTGTGAGCACCCCGTACTGTCCGTTGTAACCAAAAATCAGCTTGCTGTCACCGGTGCGTTCAATCGTGCTGCCGTATGCGTCATACTTTACGGTATCGGTAATATTGCCGTCCATGTCTGTGACTGCAACCACGCTGCCCCGGTAGTCGTAGTGGTAGAACCGGTACTCCCCGCCGCACACCGACCATAGGAGCCCGTCGGCGCCGTATCCGTAGGTGGTGTCCTGTTCCAGATGGTCACTGGTCCACAGCAGCCGGTGCCTGCCTCCCGAACAGTCGTATGCATACTTCATGTTGGTGTGATAGTAGTACATGTTGATCCGGTTGCCGTCCGCATCGTACCAGTACTCGTTCCAGTCTCCGTCAATCTGCTTGATCCGGTCTTTTTTGTCGTAGTCCACAGATACGCTTTTTCCCTCGTGCATGTGGCTGGATATATTTCCTTTTACAGATGTCCAGTACTTCTGTCCGTTCCACTCTGCCAGACGGTTGTCGTCCTCATAAACAAACGTATCGGTGTTACCGCCGCTTTGGGCCTCTAAAATATTGCCGGCAGCGTCATAGGTGAAGGTTTCCACGTTGTTCACCGCATTTGTACGCATATCATATTCCGTGCGCTTGGTAAGTCTGCCAAGCTCGTCGTATTCCATGGCGTACCGCAGATTTTGCGCCACACAGATTTCATCCCGGATTCGGCCGAGGTCATCGTATCCGTAGGTCCCGGACGTGATAAGTTGTCCGCTTTTGTCCTTGTCTGTGAAGGAGGACAGCCTGCCGCTGGCTTCATAATATTTTTGTGTGACGCTTCCGTTGGGGCGGGTAATCTTAGTGATTTGATTCTTATTATTGTACTGGTATGTAGTGGTGCAGTTGGTATTTTCCATACCGCTGGAAAGCATGTTGTGGTTTTCGTCGTATGTATAGACGGCGATTTCCCCATTGGGGTAGGACATTTTTATCAGGTTTCCGCATGCATCGTATTCATATTCCAGCTCATGTCCGTATATATCCGTATACTTTGTCACACGGTTCAGGCCGTCGTATTCCCGCTTTACCGTCCCGCTGCTGTTTGTCGCTTCTGTTATGTTGCCGTTTTCATCGTACGTATATTCGGTCCCTACGCTGCGATCCTCGGTTAATCTGCCGGCTGCGTCGTATGTATATGCGCTGTATATGTTGAGCGGATCCAGTACATAGGCTTTTAGCCCCAGCGTGTTATAAACGGTTTTTTCTTTACTGTTGGCGAAACGCTCTCTTTCGTGCAGCAGGCCGGCGGAATTATAGGTATATTCCCGCTGGTCGCCGGCTGGCCCGGTCATAGAGGTACAGTTTCCGGTGCCGTCATAGGTAGCATAGCTTATGCCGCCGGCCTTATCTACTGCGCTGATCATTTGGCCTGCTCCGTTATAGGTATAGAAAGAGCTTTGCTGCAGGGCGTCGGTTTGTTGGGTAAGGTTGCCCGACCAGTCGTATACGTTTGTGGTCTTTTCCCCGGCTGCGTTTGTAATTTCGGTAGCTCTGCCGGCTGCGTCGAATACGGCCTCAAAATCCACATGACCGGACGCGTTTGTGATTTTCACAACATTGCCGAGGGCATCATATTCCCGGGTAACAGTATTTCCTTTTGCATCCGTCTGGGCGGTCATTCTGCCAAGAGCGTCGTAGGTATAGGATACCACATGTCCGCCGGGATCCTTTGTCGAAATAAGGCGATTCAGGCTATCGTAGGTATTGGTGGTAATTTGGCCGAGGGGATCTGTAACGGTGAGCAGATTGTCCGCCGCATCATAGGTATAAGCGGTGGTATATCCCCGCGGGTCCGTAACGGTGAGCAGATTGCCAAAGGTGTCATAGATGTTTTGGATAGTGTTTCCAACGGGGTCTGTAACGGAAAGCAGATCTCCGGCGGAGTTATATGTATAAACTGTTGTACCCCCTACCGGATTTTCCGTTCCGATTAGTCTGCCATTGGCGTTATAGGTATAGGTCGTATGGTTTTCCTTAAATTTTCCGGGGATAGGACGGAGATATGGGTCATAGGTTTCGACACGCTGCGTATGTTTTATCAGGTTGCCTGCTGCGTCATATTCCTTTAGAATTACTCCGCCTTCTGCATTCGTCGTTTTAACAACATTGTTTGCCGCGTCATACTCGTATGCGGTGGTGTTTCCGTCACGGTCGGTTTGACGGGTCAGTCTGCCCCCTGCATCATAGGTATTGACAGTTTCCGTACCATCGGGAAATACCGTTTTTACCAGTCTGTCTTCGCCGTCGTATTCATATAAAATGGTGGCGCCCACAGGCAGAGTCATAGAAGTCATTTTCAGGTTTCCGTTGTAGGTATAGGAAGTGACATTCCCATTTGCGTCCGTAGACTTCACAAGGCTGCCGCCTGCGTCGTATTCCTTTGCAGTTACATTTCCTGCTGCATCTGTCACCGTAAGCACATTGCCTTTGTTGTCATAAGTATAGCTTGTGGTGTTGTCCTGGGCGTCAGTGACAGACATCAAAAATCCGGCTTCGTTATACGCTTTGGTTGTGGTTCTACCCATCGGATCTGTAACGGCTGTCGGCTGTCCTTGGGTATATGCGTACGTAACGGTTCTGCTTGCATAAGATACCTTGGTAAGCAGATTCTGTGCGTTATACGTATAGGTTGTGATAACGCCCCGCAGGTCGTTGCTGGAGGTCAGCAGATTTTTACTGTCATAGGTTTTGGTAACAGTACCGCCGTCAGGGTATTTGATTTTTGTTAGGTTATTTTTTGCATCGTAGGTATATTCGGTTTTGTTGCCAAGTTTGTCGGCGCTTGAAATCAGGTTATCCCTTGCATCATATACGTTTACGGTGCTGTTGCCCAGTCCGTCCGTCTTTTTCGTCAGGTTTCCGTGGGAATCATATGCATATTTTGTTTCTACACCGTTGGGATCAGTTTTGCTGACAAGCTGTTTTTTACCATTATATTTATATACAGTTGTCTGCGCGGTTCTGTCGGTAACGCTGACCAGCAGATAATCGGGATCGGCTGTTTCATCGTAGCGGATGACCGTTTCAGCGCTGTCCGCAATCGCATCCTTTTGGCGGATCACCCTTCCTGCGCTGTCATAGGTATCTGTGAAATAGATGGTGCCATTCTGATCCCGGCCTCGCTCGACCTGTCCGTTTTCGCTATACTGATAGGACAGGACTTCGCCGTTTTCATCGGTAATGGAAACAAGATTGCCATCAATATATCCCAGCGTGCAGGTCCTGCCCGCATTGTCCGTTACAGACATGATCTGTCCATCGCTGTTTTTTGCAAGCAGCATATATCTGCCGGAAACTTCGTCTGTAATTTTTACGGTATTTTCGTCGGGATAGGTAATCAGCGTATTCAGTCCAGTTTTGTTTGTAATTTTTGTGAGTTTACCGTGGTAATCGTAGTATTCCATAGACTGGTCGTTGCAGTTTACAACGTAGCTGGTATTCAGCCCGTCCGGGATTCTCGTGGCGATATAGTTTTCTTTTGTAACCGTATCGCTTTTGTATACATTTTGAGCTTCCGGTTTTGTATACATCGCATAGTATGTGGGACTGTCATAGACTTGAAGATGACTTCCATGGTCAACGACTCTCTTTTCAAAGTTATGTGACCAGCCCTTTCCTACCGCGCTTTGTGTAAGCAGATTGGAACTGTAATGGATGCTGAAGGGGATTGCCTGCGCACCGGAAATGGTCATCAGCGT
>CANRVI010000006.1 GCA_947643245.1 uncultured Clostridia bacterium
GGGCCCATTAAAATTTTTTATATTTTTTTCGCATTTACTCTTGACATTTGCCGCGTTTCTAATAAAAAGGGGAGACAAAACGGTATTTTATTTCCCCACACAAAAACGGGAAAAAATCTCTGAAACAATTTCCTCTGAAACGCCTCGTCCATCTAACAGAGACAAATTTGCCAGCGCTTCTTCCGCAAGCGTGCACACTCCGTCTGCAGGCTCTCCTGCATCCATAGCTGCTGCCGCTTCCTCCAATAGAAAAACAGCTTCCTCCAAGGTGGCCTTATGACGGGCGTCCCAGATCAGGGGAGCGGCAAAGGACCTATCCTGCGTTTGATACAGCGTTTCTACAGTTGCTGCAAGCTGTTCCATTCCAGCGCCGGTTTTGGCGGAGAGAATGACAACGCCGTCCATTACATCTCGTAGGGAATCCACGTCTAGGCTTGGCGTAGGAGACAGGTCCGCTTTATTGATAACGGCAATTTTTACTGCGTCCTGACGAGTAGAAATTTGTCGAATCCAATGCTTCTCCTGATTTTTCAAAGGACGGGATCCGTCCAAAACCAAGAAAATAAGCTCTGCTTCTTCCATATTTTTTAGAGAACGCTCCACGCCGATTTCTTCTACAAGGTCGGTAGTCTCTCCTTTTTCCCGCAGTCCGGCAGTGTCTGCAAGACGCAGGGTGATTCCACCAAAATCCGCTGTGTCCCAAAGGGTGTCTCGGGTGGTGCCCGCAATATCTGTTACGATGGCCCGCTCCTGCCCAAGAATACGGTTATAGAGAGAACTTTTTCCACAGTTGGGAGCGCCGCAAATGACGGTGCTTACACCGTCGGCTACAGCACTTCCGGTACGGTAGGTGGCAAGTAGCGTCTGCAGTTCTCCTGTAACTGCAGAAAAACCGGCGGACAGGTCTTCTGTAGTCTGCTGAGCCAGGTCTTCCTCCGGATAGTCGATGGTGGCGTAAAGGGAAGCAAGCAGGGAGGTCAGCTTTGCACGCATTCCCTGTGTTTTTTCCCGAAGAGCGCCCTGCAGGGCGCCGGCGGCAAGACGACGGCGGGAGTCGGTATCTGCGTCAATGAGAAGACCTACGGCTTGGGCTTGGGTGAGAGATAGCTTACCATTTAAAAATGCCCGTCGGGTAAATTCACCTGGGCCGGCAGGCTGTGCCCCCGCTCGAAATACAGCTTCCAGTACGGCTGCTGTTACCGCCGTACCTCCATGGCAACTGATTTCTGCGGAGGATTCACCGGTAAAGGAAGATCCAGGGGCAAAATAGACAGCAATGCTGCTGTCTATGGTTTCGCCATTGTGCATCACAGTTCCAAAGCAGGCCCGTCGGGGATTATCCACAGGATTTGGTCCGGAGGTGGTAAAACAGCCCTGCAGCACGGCGGCGGTATTCTCTCCGCTGATGCGGATTACGGCGATGCCGCCTTTCCCATAAGGGGTTGAGACGGCAGCGATGGTATCATGCAGCATAGAAATATGCTCCTTTTTATTTTGTCATTATTGAAGTCGGGGGGAGATATAAGCTAAACTTACGATTCCTCCCCGGCGCGAAGCTCCAGCATGTATTCTACAGAATCCCGCAGCGCCTGCCAGCTTGCGCTGATCACGTCCGGGGAAACACCTACCGTCCGCCAAACTGCTACGCCGTCTGTAGATTCAATCACTACACGTACCACTGCGGCGGTAGCGCCGCCGCTGACGACGCGCACTTTAAAATCGGTCAAATGCATTTGATCAATGGAAGGATAAAACCGTACCAGTGCCTGCCGCAATGCTTTATCCATGGCGTTGACCGGACCGATGCCTTCCGCGGCACAAAGCTCTTCCATACCGCCAACCGCAACTTTGATCATAGCAGTAGACCGCATATTTTCTTCTTTTCCGCTGCCTTCGTCTGTCATTACTTTAAAATGGGGAACCTGGAAATACTGGCGCCGTATGCCCAGCGCCTGCCGAATCACCAAAAGAAGGGACGCTTCCGCATCATCGTAAGAGTATCCTGCTTCTTCTTTAATCCGTACAGCTTCTAGCGCCGCTGCCACTTCGGGGCTTTCCCGGTCCAGATGAGGTAGAATCCGAGCCATTTTTTCTACCATAGCGGAGCGTCCGGATAGGGAACTGATGATCATATTCCGCATATTACCCACCGCCGTTGGGACAATGTGTTCAAAGGAACGGGGGGATTTGATTACCCCGTCGATGTGGGTGCCCGCTTTATGGGTAAAGGCGTAGCCTCCCACAAAAGGTTCCCGTTCGTCAAAGGCTCGGTTAGCAAATTCGTTGATCCGTCGCACTGTATCAGTGAGAAGCCCCAGCTGTTGTCCAATACAGGAAAAGCCCAACTTTAGCTGAAGCACCGGGATTAGTGTGTTCAAATTGGCGTTGCCGCACCGCTCCCCGATACCGGAAATTGTGCCTTGCACATGGACCGCACCACTAAGTACCGCGCTTACAGAGCAGGCCTCCGCCATGCCCATATCGTTGTGACAGTGGATGCCTACATTGCAGGTCTGCCCTGTCTGTTGTGTCGTCTCCCGGGCAGCAGACACAGCAGCAGCTGTGGCCATACCGATTACGTCCGGCAGCATTCCTCCGTTGGTGTCGCATAAAACGACAGTATCCGCACCTGCCTCCCAGGCTGTGCGCAAGACGGACAAGGCGTAGTCTGCATCATCGGAATACCCGTCGAAAAAATGTTCCGCATCGAAAATCACCCGTTTTCCAGCGTCTCTAAGAAAGGAGACAGAATCACGGATCATAGAGAGATTTTCTTCCTTTGTGGTACGCAGCACTTTTTCCACTTGGTATCCCCAGCTTTTTCCAAAAATACATACGATGGAAACAGGGGCGCATGCCAGCATCGCCAGCCCCTCATTATCTTCTACCGACTCTCCCGCCCGCCGTGTAGCGCCAAAGGAGGAGAGAGAAGAATGAGAAAGCTGCAGCGCGGCGGCCCGGCGAATAAATTCCAAATCCCGCTGGCAGGTGAGCATGCCTGTTTCAATGCAGGACACACCCAGCCGGTCCAACTCCTCGATGATTTTCAGCCGATCCTCCCAGGTAAAAGTGACCGTTGCGCTTTGTTCTCCCTCCCGGAGGGTGGAATCATATATTTCCAGCTTCATTTCCTTATTCCTCCTGGTCAGATCCGGCGGCGACACATTTGTTTACCGCGTTAATGTACGCCTTGATACTTGCCTTAATGATATCGGTAGAAACACCCCGTCCGGTAAAGGAAGCGCCTGCAGCAGAAATTTTCACCTTTGCTTCTCCAAGTGCGTCCGTTCCTTCCGTTACCGCCCGGATTTCATAACTTTCCAGTACAATATCGTCCCGTCCTGCAATTCGGTCAATGGCATTAAAAGCCGCGTTGACCGGGCCATCACCTGGTGCCGCTTCAGTAAAAATCATGTCTCCGTCTCGCAGAGAGAGAAGGGCCATAGCTTTCATGTGGTTGCCAGATTGGATTTGAAAGGATTCCAGCCAGTATTTTCCGTGCAGTCCATCCAAATATTCGTTTACAATGGCGCCAATATCCTCGTCGGTGACGGAGGTTTTTTTATCCGCAATTTCTTTAAATCGGTGAAAAGCTGCGTCGACGCCTTTGTCGTCTAAGGCATAGCCCAACAGCTCTAGCCGCTGACTAAAAGCATGTCGTCCGCTGAGTTTTCCTAAAATCAGCATATTTTTATCCAACCCAATATCAGAAGGCTGCATAATTTCATAGGTTTCCCGATTTGCCAGCACACCGTGCTGGTGAATTCCCGATTCATGAGAAAAGGCGTTTTGGCCGACAATGGCCTTTCCGGGGGGAACGGCGATAGCGGTGAGAGAGGACGCCATCCGGCTGGTGCGCACTAGCTCTCGGGTGCAGATATTGGTACGTGCGCCTAATTGATCATGGCGTACATGAAGCGCCATGACGATTTCTTCCAGCGCCGCGTTGCCGGCCCGCTCTCCCAGCCCATTGACGGTGCATTCTATCCGGCCCACTCCCGCACCTATCGCCGCCAAACTGTTGGCGACGGCAAGGCCTAGGTCATCGTGGCAGTGGACGCTGCAAACTGCGCTAGACAAAGCGGGGACTACTTCATGAAGCCGCCGGATCAGGCCGGCAAACTCCTCAGGGGCGGCATAGCCTACCGTGTCGGGAATATTAATAATATCTGCTCCGCTGTTCAAAGCTGTTTGAATCATCTGGCATAGAAAGGAGAAATTACTGCGGGTGGCGTCTTCCGGAGAAAACTGAACCTGACCGCAAAACTGTTTCGCATATGCTACTGTGTCTGCTACTGCGGCCAATGCTTCTTTTTCTGTAATTTTTAGTTTATATTGTAGATGAAGGGGGCTGGACGCCAAAAAAATATGTATGCACGGTTTTTTTGCGTCTGCCAACGCCTGACGCGCACTGTCTATATCTTTCCGCATCGCTCGGCACAGAGCCTGTACGGTGCAGGAAGATACGGCACGGGCCACCGCCTCTACCGCCTGAAAGTCTCCAGGGGAGGAGGCGGGAAATCCCGCTTCAATCACGTCTACGCCTAAACGTTCCAACTGACGGGCAAACTCTACTTTTTGATGCACACCCAGTCGCACGCCCGGCGTTTGCTCTCCGTCCCGCATAGTGGTATCTGTAATTTGTATGATTCGTTTCTCCATAAAAGGAAAAGTCCCTTCTATATTATATTGGGGCGCGCCCCAGGTAAGCTGCAAGAAACAACCCGGTCGCGGCCTTCCAAGTCCTGCAGAATTACAGGAGAAAAACCTGCCGCGCGGGCGATAGCGCAAACTGCCTTTCCTTGCTGCCAGCCAATTTCCACTGCAATGGAGCCGCCAGGCTTCAAATACTTTGGATACCGGGCAAATATGCTTCGGTAAAAGGCCAGCCCGTCTCCCCCATCGGTGAGAGCATGAGCAGGCTCCAGATGCACCTCCGGAGACAAATCTTCCATTTCTGCCTGCGTTACATAAGGGGGGTTGGAAACGATCCAATCAAAGGTGCCGAAAAGCTCCGTGCTACAAACGTCCCCCTGCAGCAGCTCCAGTCGATTTTCCATTCCGTACTGTCGCGCGTTTTTCTTGGCAACTTTCAAGGTATCGGGATACAATTCTATACCCACGCCCCGTGCATCCGTTCGCGACAGCAGGGCCGCTATGGCAATACAACCGCTTCCCGTACATAAATCCACAAACCGGCCGCCGGCCGGAAGTCCCTGAATTAAAAGAGAACAAAGCAGTTCTGTGTCGCTGCGAGGGATCAGACAATCCGGTGACAGATGAAAGGTATATCCCATAAAGTCCCACTGCTCCAAAATATAGGCGAGCGGTTCCCGTCGACAACGGCGGTCCACTGCGTCCTGCAAGGCAGCGGCTTGAAAATCTCCACCTGCAAGTGCTGTCGCCCGGCTGATATGTTCAAAGTGAGCAATCAATTCCAGCGCATCAAACCGGGGGCTGTCCACTCCGGCAGCGGAAAGGCGTGCTTCAATTTCAGGCAGGGTCATGATTGGAGGCGCTTTCTGTATCAGATGGGTTTTCGTTTGCAGAATCAGCAGGGGCTTCTGCCTCTTGAGAAACTGTATCGGATTTGGAATCCTCTCCACTAAATTCTTCCGGCATGGCATTTTTCAAAGCTGTAATTGCTACTTCCAATTGTGATATGTCCGGCTCTTTCGTGGTAATTCTCTGCATCCACAGCCCCGGCGCGGATAAAGCACGGGTCAACGGATTCGGGTGTTTTCCCGCTAACATCAAAAATTCAAATCCAATCCCTACAATCACAGGCAGCATCAAAAGCTTTGTGCTGATAATCGCCCATCGGGGCCAGGTGTTCCAGTTGATAAAACTAGTCACCAGAATAGAAATTATCAAAATAACAAAGATAAAGCTGGTACCGCAGCGAGGATGAAAGCGGGTGCACGTTGCCGCATTTTCCGGCGTCAGCTCCAATCCCGCCTCATAGCAGGCTACCGATTTATGCTCCGCTCCGTGATATGCAAACGTCCGCTTGATATCCTTCATGCGGGATACTAGGAGCAGATACACAATGAATATAAGAATTCGCAGCAATCCGGAAATCAGATTCTGTATAAAGCTGGGCAGCGGTCCGCCGGCAGAAACGGCAGCATCGTTCAGCCACATGGTGGCCAGATTGGGCAAAACCATGAAAAGGCCCACGCTCAAAATTACTCCAAGTACCATGCCGATAGACATCACTATGTTCATCAGCTTGTCTCCAAACTTACGCTGCAGCCACTTGTCAAATTTTGACTCCGGCTCCATATCGTCCAGCCCCAGCAGCTGGGTGCTGTCGTTCAGAGTAGAAAAACTCAGCCGCATCATTTCTACCATATTGACACAACCCCGGATCAGAGGAAAGTTCAAAAACTTGTTTTTCTTTCGGACCGATACGAAGGTGCTGTTTTTCAGTGCAATGGAGCCGTCCTCTTTTCGAACCGCTAAGGCAACATTGTCGCCACTTTTCATCATCACGCCTTCCAGTACAGCCTGGCCGCCTACTTTTCCCAGACGGCAGGTTTTCTCTTTTTTCACGCTACTGCTCCTTTATCCGTTGTCATCCGGTTTATATTTACATAGTCCCCGCAGCGGACAGTCCATACATTTTGGGGATCTGGCCGTACAAACGTCTCTGCCGAAAAGTACCAGCCGATGGCAAAACGCACTTTGCTCCTGCCTCTGGACCAGCTCTTCCATGACTTTTTCCGTAAGAAGGGGATTTTTCTTGTCGGCCGGATAGAATCCCAGCCGGCCGCAGATACGCATACAGTGGGTGTCTGCTACAATTCCGCCTTTGCCGTATACGTCTCCCAGAATCAAATTGGCAATTTTACGGCCCACACCGGGCAAGGCCAGCAATTCTTCCATGGTATCTGGAACCCTGCCGCCGTATTGTGCACAAAGAATGCGGGATGCGTCTCGGATACTTTTCGCTTTGCCTCGATATAGTCCGCAGGACTTGATCAGCCCTTCAATCTGTTCCAGAGGGGCGTCCGCCATAGACTGTGGCGTAGGCAGCGCTGCAAAAAGGCCTTCGCTGACAATATTGACCCGTTCGTCGGTGCACTGAGCGGACAGGCGCGCCATCACCAGCAGGCGCCAGGGATCCGCTCCTGCGTCCAGAGAGCATACCGCGTCTGGGTATAAGTTTTCCAGCGCCTCAACAATGGCGGCCGCCCGCAGACGGGCCGCCTGCTTTGTTTCTTTCATAATAATCTCCAATCCGCCGCTGTGGCGGCGGCACAATATAGAAATGAAATTCGACTGTGTTTTCTTGGAAAACAAAAATGGGTTGGGTCCCATTTTTAAGGAGAATTTAGGCGTGAAATCGTTGTACACGAAATTTCATTGAATGAAATTTTCACGCTAATCTCCAATCCGCCGCTGTGGCGGCGGCATAAATCATTCATTATTCTTCTCCGCCGCTGAAAAAGTAATGGTTAAATAAATCCCGCACGGCAAAGCCAGCGTCTGTACCGTTCGCACCGTGCTCAATCACGCAGGTCGCTACAATCTGTGGATCGTCAAAGGGGGCGAACGCAATAAAGGTAGCGTTATCGGACGAGTTTTCCGAAACCTGCGCCGTACCGGTTTTACCTCCAATGGCAATGGGGTAGTTTACAAAGACTCTGGCGGCAGAGCCGTTTTCCGTTACGTCTTTCATGGCGTTTTGTATTGTTCGTACCACAAGGTCGTCTAAATGAATGGAATCAACCACCTCGGGTTGCGCCTCGTATAAAACATCCCCAAAATAGTCCCGTGTCTCTTTCAGGATGTGTGCATTGGGTCGGTTCCCGCCTGCTAGCAGGGTGGTGATATACATGTTGATCTGTAAAGGTGTAAACAGATGGTCCGACTGGCCGATAGCGGCCTGCAGCGTATCTCCGTCGTACCAAATTTTTCCGTTTTCCTCCCGGTATTTCGGACCGGCCAAAATACCTGTTTTTTCACTTAGTTCTATACCGGTGGGTTGTCCCAATCCATATTTTTCGCAGTATTCGTCAATTTTTGTAATCGTGAGCTGTCGGCCCACCTCATAGAAAAAGTAGTTGCAGGATACCTGCAGGGCTTCGGAAACATTTACATATCCGTGGGTCCGTTTTCCGTAGCGGGGGGAGTAAATCCAACATTTGGGTTGGTAGTCGGTATAATATGTGTACTGCCCCAGGTCCTGAATTTCAGAATAAGGGGTGATGATCCCTTCCTGCAGAGCTGCTGCTGCAACGCCTGGTTTAAAGGTGGAGCCGGGGGCGTAGGTACCCTCCAGCGCCCGGTTGAACAACGGCGAATTTTCATCCTGTATTAAATCCGCATAGGTTTCGGAAAACTGAGACAGGTCATAAGTAGGATAGGATGCAATGGCCAAAACAGCACCGGTTTTCGCGTCAACTGCGGTAAGCGCTCCTGCGTTAGCGTCTTCCCCATCCAGCGGCGTATCTGTGGCCGCGCCTTTTTCTGCAATCATAGCAATATTGTCTGCCAGCGCTTTTTCCGCAGCCTTCTGCAGTTCCACATCAATGGTCAAATATACGTGCTGCCCCGCCACTGGTTCCCGGCTTACATACTGCTCCAGAATATTTCCATATCCGTCTTCTACGATGGTCAATTCACCATCCACCCCGTGGAGATACTGTTCAAAGGCCTTTTCAGCGCCATCCACACCTACGATTGCATCCATAGAGTAGCCAAGCTCTTTATAATATTCCGCCTCTTTTTCTGTAATTCTGCCTACCCGGCCCAGTATGTGGGAGGCGGTACCGGGATAGTTGTAGACGCGCTCTGTTTCACTGCTTACCCGAATCCCTCTGGTAGAGCCTTCTAAAATACGGCTAATCAGTTCCACAGAAACATCGGTTAGAATCGTATATGGCTCAGCAGCAGAAAAATTATGCAGCTCCATATCCAGTCGTAGGGCAAACAGAAGCGCTGCGTCTTCTTTATTATAAAGTGCATCTCCGTCGCTGTCGATCAGGCCATACCGTAGCTGCAGGGCGTTGTAGCCGTCTGCAAGTTTCTCTTCTTCCCAGGTGCCGTCGTCCTGGGGCGGAAAGTTTAAATCGCGCAGCAGCTTTGTAAGCCTCCGGCCATATACCGTTTCCATAAAGGCGCTGTTTAGCGTGACATTTCCCCCTTTTACAGTAAAGGGATTTTCTGGCATGGAAAAGGATTCTTCCTTTCCATACTGTTTTGCAGTACCTACAACGGTAAGCAGAATGTCGTTGCGTTTCTGCGCATCCCGGGGAAGACTGCCTGCGTCCAAATAGATATTATAGGAAAAAGCGTTGGAAATCAGAGCCTTTCCATTGCAGTCGTAAATATTGCCTCGCTGGGCTTGGATAATCTCCGTGCGTGTATAGGGTTTTGTCCTGGAGGTTTCTGTGTAATAGTCCTGGCCTGCAATCTGAATGCTCACCAGTCTGGCAATAAAAATCAGACAGACGATGCAGAAAAATCCTGCAAGGCATACATATCGGACAAGATGTTCTCGTTTATGCATAAAACCTCCATTTATCATATAGTGAAAAGCTGTAATCAGGCGCCTGTCCGCTGGGCCCGAGACTTATGAAAGGGCCGCAGCACCAAATAAATCAGTCCGTAAATACCAGGCGCTAAAAGCGCTGTGGAGAAAAATTCCGGAATCACAATATGAAGGAGAATTTCTCCCAGGGAGGCATTCAAAACCGATGCGGCACAAATGGTTGTAACTACGCCGCGTCCAACGCCGCTGGCTGCAATATAGATGCCACGTACCGGAAGGGAATCGCTCAGGTAGTTTACGGCACAAATCCCGCAGAAATAACCAGCGAACATATAGAACAGAGGCAGTAGAGAGAGCCCCGCGCCCACGCCGCCCAAGGCCTGTGACAGATAAGCGGCCGCAAGTCCAAATATGGCGCCCCATTTTTCCCCTTCCGACACGGCTACAGCTACTGTCATAGAAAGAAGCAGATCTGGTATAGCACCGAAAGGAGAAAATTGTACGAAAAAGGTGGTCTGCAACAGCAGAAAAATAACGAGAAATAGGCCTAAAACTACACCCTTTATAATGCTTTCGCCGTTTTCAAAGATATAATACCAAATTCTTTGGAAAAAATCCTGCAGTTCCGCAAGGATAGCTTGACCTACAGTAAGAGAGGGCGTTCGCGGTTGTCTGCGACGCCGCTGACTGGGCTGGGGTGCACCGGGACGATCCGGATACTTCCATGCCGGCCGGGACTGCTGCAACTGGCGTGGTCTGGCCGCAGGTCTATTTTTATCGATAGGGCCTTGTCCGCCGCTTCGAGTTCGTCCGCCTTTTGGCGCTCTATTATTCTGTATAGGAGTCATATTCCGTAATAATCATAAACCGGTCTTCGTCGGACAAGGACGCCGCCGGTTGAATGTACACATTGATGGTTTGATTGTATGGATCTTCTTTGATTTCCGTTACATGTCCAATTACAAGAGACCGGGGATATACGCTGCCGAATCCGCTGGAAAGGATCCGGTCTCCTACCTCCACGTCGGCATCGGCGGAAAGATATGACAGTTTACACAGCCCCTGGGATGCCAGAGAATAGTCTCCTTCTACCACGCCAACTTCTCCGCTGCGCTCTACGTATGCGCCGATTGCCCGGCCGGATTCCAGAATCGTCACTGCCTTGGACCAGCTTTTGCCTGCTTCGGTAACATACCCCACAATTCCGCTGCTGCTGATAACGGGCATGTCTTTTTCCACCCCGTGTTCTGTCCCTTTATCTAAAGTAAAAACGGTCATATAGTTGCCGCTTTCCCGGCCCGTCACTTTCGCGCTTTGAAATTTAAAATCTGTCCGCTCCCGTTTCAGCTCCAGATAGTCATACAGCCACTCGTTCATCTGAGAAAGTTCCTTGGATGTGTCGATCTCATCCTGCAGCGTTTCAATTTGGGCGCGTAGCTGATTGTTTTCTTCTACGATCCGGTCAAATTCTGTAAAGTAAGAAGTGAACCCCTCCACTGCGTTTGTGGCAGAAGTGAACAGCCCCTGAATTGGGGACAGAAGGGACACTGCCGCATCTTTTACAACAGAATGCAGGCCCATGGCACTAAGCACGGTAGGCACAATGGTAAGCACCAGTGCTACAAGCACGATTATGATAAAAAATCTAGATTTCAGAAAATTGGACACACTGCCGCCTCCTTTCCCGGTGATAGGGCTTCTTTATCGGGAGCTTCTGCCCCGGAACTGTACGATGTCGTTTGCATCGCCCATGCTTTCGATTACATGGCCAATTCCTACTGCCACAGCGTCCAACGGTGCTTTGGCAATGGTCGCCTTGATGCCGGTTACATGATTGATCAGCGCGTCCAAGCCGCCCAGCAGGGCGCCGCCGCCGGCAAGCATGATGCCGTTGTCATAGATGTCGCTGGAAAGCTCCGGCGGAGTATTCTCTAGGGTAGTGCGGATAGCCTCCACAATATGGAAAACCTGTTCGTGCATGGCTTCCCGGATATCCGCTGTGGTCACGGTGATAATGGCAGGTAAACCGTTGAGAAGATTGCGGCCCCGAATTTCCATAGAACCCCGGTCTACACCGGGATGGACGCTGCCGATTTTCTTTTTCAACATTTCTGCGGTGATCTCTCCGATCAGGATGTTGTACCGCTTTTTGATATAGTTCACAATGGATTCATCCAACTCGTCTCCCGCAATACGCAGGGAAGTTGACAGCACAATGCCGCCCAGGCTGGTGACGGCTACCTCCGTGGTGCCGCCGCCGATGTCTACAATCATACTGCCTTTGGCATCCTCCACTCGCAGGCCACTTCCAATAGCGGCGGCGATGGGTTCTTCAATCAGCGCCACACTCTGGGCGCCTGCCTCCAAGGTCACATCCTCCACGGCACGCCGTTCCACTTCAGTAACTCCATAGGGAATGCACACAATCACCCGGGGATGGCTAAATACCGTGCTGCCGGCGGTGCGCTTGAAAAAGTCCCGGAGCATGGCGGTGGTAAAGTCAAATTCTGCGATTACGCCGTCCTTCATGGGGCGCATAGCGATAATGGAGCCGGGGGTTTTCCCAAGCATCTGTTTGGCCGCATTGCCTACAGCCACAACTTTTTTGCTTCGCTGCTCAACTGCAACTACGGAAGGCTCCCGCAATACGATGCCTTTGCCCCGCACATAGACGATGGTGTTGGCGGTTCCCAGGTCGATTCCAATATTTTTACTCATGATAGTATCCTTTCTGAAGGTCAGGTGTGATCCCGAACGTGTCCCGGAGAAGAACGGACACAGGACAGATGGGAAGCCCCATAATACTGTAATAATCCCCCTGCAGCGACTGGACAAACATACCAGCTGCTTCCTGTATGCCGTAGGCGCCGGCTTTATCTAAGGGAGATCCGGTAGCCACATAGGCATCGATTTCTTCCTCGGTAATTTCCCGCATAGTCACATAGGCGGCTAATGCCCGGGTGACGACGGTGTTTTTTTCTGATATTGTAAATCCCGTATATACTACGTGGGTTCTGCCCGATAAGGCGCGAAGCATTTGTACTGCGCAGGCTGCATCTCCCGGTTTTCCGAGGATTTTGCCGTCTAGGGCAACCACTGTATCCGCCGCTAAAATTACGTTGTCCGAACCGGACAAAACTGCCGCTGCCGCCGCTTTGCGCTGGGACAACTCCTGTACCAGCAGGTCTGGGGACAGCCCCTGTGCGCTCTCGTCTACATCTGGAGACAGCACGGTAAACCGATATCCCGCCATAGAGAGAATCTCTCTCCTTCGTGGAGAAGCCGAGGCTAAAATCAATTGTTTTGTCATGCTTTACCTGTTCTCACTTCGTTCCTGTAGAGCCGATGCCGCCCCGGTTTGTCCCGCCAAGATGTTCCACCGCTTCAAAGACAAGGGCTGGCTGATGACGCATGATCCGAAATTGGCAAATCCGGCTGCCTGCTTCGATGACCGTGTCCCGCAGGGCGTAGGCGGGCATATACCATTGATCCCCGTCTCCGCAATAGGATTCGTCTACTACACCCATATGATTGGTTTGGATTATTCCAAAATTTTTGAAAGTGGAGGAGCGGGGAACAATGTGGGCCTCATATCCCTTCGGCAGCGCGATGGCCACGCCCAGGGGAAGCAGCCGAAATTCGCCTGCCGCTATCTGCACCGTTTCGGCGATACGCAAATCAATCCAATCCGATTTTCCATCCACATAACACAGGGGTTCCATATCCGGCTTTAGATATTTTACCCGAAGCTGTACGTTTTTTTCCTCCATTGCCTCAAAACCTCATTTTTTCATTCTATAAACTTGTCCCACAGGCGGAAGTTTCTCCTCATATGCCCGGATGATTCGGTCACATGCGTCTCTGTTTTCCGTGGAAAACAAAAAGTGCATGCGGGCAATACCCGCCCTACGCACACTGTCCATACGGTCTGCCATATAGATAGGCACGCTGTTCCATATAATATTTTCGCATCGGTCCGTACCTGTCACCGGAAATGCAGCCCCTTTTCTATCATAGAGGATACCGCCGCATCTGCCGTCGCATGTTGTGCCTCCATTAGAAACGGCGCAACGGATCGTAAACATCAGAGGCAGTCTGCCGTATACAATGGCGCCTTTGGGAACGGGGCTTTGCAAATCCCGCATCTGAGGCAGGGACAACTCCGGAGAGAGATACACCGTCTCTGCACCGGCAGAAGCCAAAGCGCATGCCGTTTCGCTGTTATATATATTGAACCGCAAAGACGCGTCGGCAGGAATGCCAAGGTGCGCCGCCTGCCGAAGCTGCCCTGGTGTATGCACCAATACGCGAGACGCGTTTTTCACATGTTTCCATACGGATGCCGGATCTTCTCCTGGGAGAAAAGGGGGCATCTCTATGCCCGTACCTGGTAGGAGCTGTGTGTAGGGTAGATAAATCGCGTCAAAAAATTGTCTGGCTAATGGCGTCACCTGCTCCGCAGACAAAAAGGAGGCAGTGTACACGTGTGGAGTCTGCGTACAGGAAGGTGGTTTCTCTCCCCAGGTGGTGGGCGCACTCTCCCGTACAGGCGGCGCCAGAAGCGCTGCTACTGCAGCCCTGCGCAGCTGATTCAGCATAGAGAGGGTAAAAAAAGCCCTCTTATCGGACCGATAAGTGAAGGATGCCAGTGTAAAAGGCGTCGTGCCCAGCCTTCCGGCATTTTTGCGAGCGGCCTCTTCTCCCAGCGGGGGGATGTCCCCTGTTTGCAGCGCTGCGTCTGTGCAGACGGTCACCGTTTTTTCCGGTGAGGACGCGGTCAGCGTCCCCGGACTTCCTGATTGCAATGTCAGCGTCATGTCCAAAGGTATCTTGCGGGATAGCCCGCCATAGGACTGTTGTTCTCTGCTGCGGTATGCTTCTAAGGTACGCACGCCCAGCATATTTTTATAATTTTTTGTAAAGTATCCGTCTGTAAACCCGCTGCGGCTGAAAGCCGCTTCTAATACGGCCAGTTCCTCTGCATTGGCTGCGCGCCGCTGATCCAGAAGCCGGCGGTATATTCCGGTTACGGTGTATACATATTCAGGCGACTTTTGCCGTCCTTCGATTTTCAGACTGACGGCGCCTGTCTCCAAAATTTCCGGAATGTGGGCCGCCAGACACATATCCCGCAGACTAAGGGGATATCCCGCTTTTTTTCCAAGGGTATAAGGGAGCCTGCAGGGCTGTGCACAGGATCCTTGGTTACCGCTTCGGCCTCCCATCACCGCACTCATCAGACATTGCCCGGAGAAGGATACACAGTGGGCGCCGTGAATAAACATTTCAATAGGAATAGGGGAGTGGGCGCACAGTCGCTGCAGCGAAGCATATGACAACTCCCGAGGACAAACCATGCGGGAAAATCCCGCGTCCCGCAGAGCCGCTCCGTCGTATTCCGTATGAGCGGACATTTGCGTGCTGGCATGCAGGGCCACATCGGAAATCTGTCGGCGCAGCCCAGCGGAAAGTCCCGCGTCTGCAACAATAAACGCATCCGCTCCTGCCTGCCAAAGCTGCTCTGCCAGCGTGACCGCCTCAGGAATCTGTCTGTCGGTAAGCCGGGTATTCAGCGTGATGTAAGCCTTCACGCCGTAGGCACGGCACAGAGAAAGCGCCTGTGTTGCTTCTTCTATATGAAAGTTGTCTGCCCGCATGCGGGCGTTGAATACGTCTGCTCCAAAATAGACCGCATCTGCTCCTGCATCAATAGCTGCCTCCAGAGAAGCCATGCTCCCCGCGGGGGCCAACAGTTCAGGAAGTGGACACTGCCGCGTTTTTTCCATACTTAGCCGTTGTTTTTGCCACGGAGCAGGCTTTCAATCTGGCGCAGCTTATCTCCCCGGCTTACAGCGGCAGGTTCTTCCATTTCCTTTTCTTCCTCTTTTTTCTCCTCTTCTACAGGTAAGGCTTCTTCAGTTTCCGTGGACGAAGGCTCTGTCATATTCAGCTGTTCTGCGTCGGAGTCGTCTTCCGCTTCTGTGTCTTCCAGGGATGTCTCTGCCACATCAACGGTTTGGGCTGTCAGCATAGCTTCCTTCAGTTTAGCGTTTTCTTCCCGCAGCCGGCGCAGGTTTGCATCATACAGGCCAATCTGGGCTTCCAGATTGCGAATGCGTTTGTCCGCTTTCAGTTTTTCACCGGCTGTGTCCAGCGCTACCAGAAGCGCCGCGTCCATTTTAGAGCAGCGCTTGCTGGAAAGAGTGATTTTGCGGATTTTTTGGTCCAAGTCGCCAACCAACCGCATAACAAAATCTTCCCGTTCGTCGGAAAGAATTGCCATTTCCACATCAGCAATTACAACTTCATATTTTTTCTTTTCCATAAATATGCCCGTCCTTTGATTTGTTTGTTGATTTTTCTTGAATTTTTGTCAAACCATGCTATAATAAACATAATTGCTCCGGATGCAAACCGTCCGGGAAAAATCAGAATATATGTATTCATTCCATTATAATATATTATCGCATGAAATTGAATACGATTTCGTAAATTTTTTTCAAAAACGGAGATTTTTATTTGCAATGGACAACGTACAAAAATGTCGGCGGATTACTGTAAAAATTGGATCTTCCACGCTGACCCACGCAAAGACGGGCCGACTCAACATCCGGCGTATGGAAACGCTGGTGCGCACATTATCAGATATTAAAAATTCCGGCAGGGAAGTGGTATTGGTATCCTCCGGTGCCGTAACGGCGGGAACGGCAAAGCTGGGCATGGAGATTCGTCCCCGTCCTGTAGAAGAAAAACAGGCGTTGGCGGCTGTTGGGCAGACGGAACTCATGCGCATGTATGAGCGGCTGTTCGCCATGTACGGATACCAGGTGGGGCAGATTCTCATGACCCGGGACGTGGTGGACGATGAAAAACGGCTGCGTCTTATCAAAAATACTTTTTCAAGCCTGTTGGATTTCGGCTGTATTCCCATTGTCAATGAAAACGACTCGATCAGCAGTGAGGGATTGCAGTTTAAAGGAAACGATACGCTCTCTGCCTATGTGGCGATGGTATGCGAATCGGATCTTTTGGTCAATCTCTCCGATGTAGACGGGATGTACGACAGCGATCCCAGGAAGAATCCAGATGCAAAGCTGATTGGACGGGTAGACAAAATTACCGATACAATTCGCCGCAGCGCCGGCGGCGCCGGCAGCGCTCTTGGCACCGGTGGAATGGAGACGAAAGTGCAGGCTGCGGAAATTGCAGGGGCCGCCGGCATTCCCATGCTGCTGCTTAGCGGCAAGGATCCTTCTGTTTTGTACAGTATTATTGATGGAGAGAAAATTGGCACCTATTTTGCAGCGGCGTCAAAGCATAAGTAAGACTGTCGGGAGAGGGATATACAGACTTTCCCTCTGAAACAAATGCACAGAAAGGAAGTTTTTTATAGGATGAACGAGATATGCGATCAGGTCAAAGCGCTGTGCCAGCATGCAAAATCCGCCGCGCCTGCGCTAGCCAGCGCGGCAGGTGAGATACGTAATAATGTGCTCGCCTCCTTTGCCGCCCTGCTGCGGCAAAACCAGCAAAGAATTCTTTTAGCGAACGAGGCGGATATGACGGCTGCCAGAGAAAGCGGTCTGTCTGACGCTATGATGGACCGGCTGCTCCTTACCCCGGCCCGGCTGGAGGATATCGCAGCCGCTATGGAGGCGCTGGTGATGCAGGAAGATCCTATCGGCCTTGGCACGGTGCGTACCCGTCCTAACGGAATGGAGATCAAACGGATCCGGGTTCCTCTTGGAGTAGTGGGTGTGATTTTTGAATCCCGCCCTAATGTCAGCGCAGATATAGCAGGGCTGTGCATCAAAAGCGGCAATGCCGCTGTTCTGCGTGGTGGAAAGGAGGCTATCCGTTCCAACACGGCTATTGTGGAAATCGTCCGAGAGGCTCTGTCTGCCCATGGCCTACCGGCAGATTGTGTGTCGCTAATCCCCTTTACGGACCGTGCCGGCGCCCAGGCGCTTATGGAGATGCGCGGGCTTGTGGATGTGCTGATTCCAAGAGGGGGCAAGGGACTGATTCAAAATGTAGTAGAAAATGCGAAGGTGCCTGTCATCGAAACGGGCGCGGGAAATTGCCATTTGTACATTCACAGGGATGCGGATGCAGATATGGCAGTGTCTATCGCTATCAATGCCAAAACCTCCCGCCCCTCTGTGTGCAACGCAATTGAAACGATTTTGGTGCACCAGGATATGGCAGACCTGATTCTTCCGCGGCTGCAGGAAGCTTTAGAGAGCCGGGGCGTAGAGCTTCGCTGCTGTCCCCGCACCCTTGCGGTGATTGGAGGAAAGGCTGCAAAAGAAGCGGATTGGGCCACAGAATACGACGACCTGATTGCGGCAGTTAAAATTGTGGACTCCCTGGAGGAGGCGGTAGCCCATATCAACCGGTACAGCACCGGCCACAGCGAGACCATCGTCACAAAAAATACTGCTGCCGCGTCCTATTTTACAGGAGCGGTGGATTCTGCCTGTGTGTATGTAAACGTATCCACTCGGTTTACGGACGGAGGCTGTTTCGGTCTGGGCGCCGAAGTGGGTATCGCCACCCAAAAGCTTCATGCAAGGGGGCCACTGGGTCTAGCAGCGCTGACGACAGAAAAATATATTATCACCGGAGACGGTCAAATTCGAATCTAATATTTAGGAGGCATATATGAAACTTGGTATCATCAACGATTGGAGTGAAGCGGGTTTCCAATACGTACAGAGCAAGGGCCTGGAGGCCATAGAATTTTGCGTGAACTACTACAGCGACAGTAAGGCATTTTTGGAAAAGGCGCCGGAGGTCAAAGGGCTCAGCGAAAAATATGGGATCCCGGTTGGATCCACGGGCCGTTGGGGAGCTACCCGTTTGGATGAGGAAGGACATATCATCGAAAAGGCGCTGCAAGAGGATTTGGATATTATTGAGGCTGCATCCATTATGGGCTGTCCTGTGTTCAACTGCGGCTGCAACCGGGTGGAGGCGCTGACCTATTACGACAACTGTCAGCGGGCTATCGAATATTTTGGAAAGCTGCTGGACTATGCGCGGCCAAGAGGTGTGAAAATCGCCGTATATAACTGCGGCTGGAACAATTTTGTTTACGACGATAAGGCATGGGAAATCGTGTTGGGTGCCCTGCCGGAACTGGGTATCAAATACGATGTATCGCACTGCTTTGCTCACGGGGGCGACCGTAACTACCTCCGGGAACTGCGGGATTGGGGGCACAAGATTGTCCATTTTCATATCAAAGGGTCTCTGTACATAGATGGCGAACGGTATGATGATCCACCGGCAGGGCTGGATCAAACCAACTGGGGTGCGGTGATGGATATGCTGTATACCAAGGGATACGACGGGATGCTGTCTATCGAGCCGCATTCGGAATACTGGAAGGAAGAAAAGGGCAGTTGGGCTGTTGATTTTACCATTCAGTATATCCGTCCCTATATTATGCCCGATGGTTATACATCTCCGGAAACTCCTTATTTTCCGTAAGTGTTAAGTGGAAAATTTTTCTCCCAAGCATCCGATTTGTGATGCTTGGGAGGTTTTTTTATACTCACCTTTAATGAGGGATTATTTATGTTGGCACTTCTTTTGCCCAAAAGGGAAATTTAAGTATATTGCCTGATTTTCTTGCAAAAGAGAGAAAAATGTGGTATCCTAATAGAAAGTAAATATATGAGATATTACGTGGCAGCAGAAAGATTTCTGGCTGCTCAATTTGGGGAATTACGGCTAAAATAGAAAAGCGTTTGGCAGCATGGCGAGCTGTTCGCCATACCTTATGAATTTGTAAAAAGGGATCGCAGAGAATGGTATAGTATGGCTTTCGCTTTTCCATTTTGAATAAACAGCCGGAGACGTCTCCGGCTGTCATAGGTTTGTATTATTATGGAACAGAAGAAAGGCGGAGGGGCATTGCCAATCTTTGAATACGAAAGCAAGAAAAATGTAGAAAATATGAATGGAACTCCGGTCGTTATTCAAATCGAAAGCCTGCAGCGGGAACTGGAAGGCGCAAATCTTTTTGGATCTCCTACCGCGCCTGCACAGGGGAACGAGAATGGATATCTGCAGGAGGATGAAGCATTTTTGGATACACAGATGCCTGAAGATTTTTGCAATGAAGAAGGGACAGGTATGTATACTTTGGTCAGCCGAGGAGAGCTTTCCCGACAGGGAGAATTGCTGCAGCTGGCCTATCAGGAAGAACTGGATGGAGAAGAAGGGGTGGATGCCTCCGTTCCTACACAGGTATGCCTTACTTTTTCGGAAGCGGTGTGCAGTCCTGTCACCGTAAGCCGAAGCGGTGACATGCGCACGGTTTTTACTGTGGAACAGGGCGTGCGGCAGTATAGCACATATCATACCCCCTATGGACAGGTAGATATGTGTATAATCGGAAAAAAAGTTGAAAATCGGATCGGCTCTGCCGGCGGTGTTCTGGTGTTGGACTATGCGGTAGAACTGCGCGGGATGATTACCCAGCGGACGAAGATGACGATTCGGGTAAAACCGGAACAAAGATAAGAAAAAGAGAAGGGGGCGGCGTGCGTGACGGAAGCAGCATTTCGGCGGGAAATGAAAAATGGACTGGCCGGTGTGTATCTTCTATATGGGGAGGAGGATTATCTCAAACGGTTTTATGTTGGCCGTGCCCAGGCGTTGACGCTGTCGGAAGATGAGACACAGGCTGCCTTTGACAGCTATAAAATGGGGACGGACGCTCCAGATTTAGATGCACTGGAGGAAGCTGTCCTGGCTCTGCCGCTTATGGGTGAGCGAGTGTTTATCCAGTATCGGGGCGGAATTGGTTCTCTTGGAACTGCCGGGCAAAAGCAGCTTGTGGAAATACTTGGGAAGGTAGATCCTGCCAGCACCGTATGTCTGGTGGCACCCCCTGCCGGTGGCTTTGATCCGGGTAAACCCGGACGAGGAAAGCCGTCTGCCCTGTACAAGAAACTGGAACCGGTGTGTACTATGGTGGATCTGTCTGCTTACCCTCCCGGAGAACTGAAAAAATGGATGAGCCGCCGTCTGTCACGTGCAGGCGTTTTTTTGCGGGAGGATGCGGCAGACGCTATGCTATGCCGGTGCGGTCGGGATATGTATATTCTGTCCGGAGAATTGGACAAGCTTGCGGCTTATGCTGGTGCGGCCGGACTGTCGGAAATCGGCCCCGATCAAGTTGAGTTTGTTACCTGTACCGCCGGAGAAGAGGACGCTTTTGCCTTGGCAAATGCCGTGCTGGCCGGGGACAGGGGCCGTGCTCTATCTGCACTTTCATATTATAAAAAAAATCAAATTAATGCTGTTGCAGCCCTTGCTTCTGTGTCAAAAGCGATTTGTGATATGCTTGCAGTCAGCCGGCTTGCCGGTGCAGGGTATGATCAGGCGGGAATTGCTTCTGCTTTGAAAATGCATACTTACCGCGCAGGTCTGTATCTGTCCGCAGTACGGGGAATGGAACCCAGCCGGCTTGCAGCCGCAGCCGGCCGATGCCGGGAGGCGGACGTGCTGCTGAAAAGCACAAAACTGGATTATATCGCCCTGGAGCGAGTAATTTGTACCATTCCTTCTAAAAAGACAGGAGAAGTAAGGCATGGATAAAATTCCTATTTCTCTGCCAGTTGTGGTAGAGGGTAAGTATGATCAAATCAAACTTTCTTCTGTAATCGACGCCACGATTTTGACGACTCAGGGATTTGGCGTGTTTAACAATTGGGAAAAACGGGCCTTGTTACGAACTTTATCAAAAAACGGAATTATTATTTTGACAGACAGCGATGGAGCGGGGAAAATGATTCGATCTCACATCCAGTCTTTTATTCCGCCGGATAAAATTTATCATTTGTATATTCCCCAAATTGCCGGGAAAGAAAAACGTAAAAAAGCCCCCTCTAAAGCGGGAACGCTGGGAGTGGAAGGAATGGAACCGGCGCTTTTGCGGCAGATTTTTGAAAAATTTATCAGCCGTCATGGGGTTTCAAATAGAAACGTGGCTCCTATCACGAAAGCAGATTTTTTTGCAGATGGACTTACAGGGCGGGCAGGCAGCGCTGCAATGCGGAACGCCTTGTCCGCGCGTCTGTGCCTCCCAAAAGATATGACGCCAACCGCGCTGCTGGCAGCAGTAAATATGCTGCTGGATCGAAAGGAATACCAGGCGCAGATTGCGTCGATTCGGGAAGGATAATCTTATCGCTCCCTGCACACAATACAAATACCACCGACAATAAGAAAGGATTTCCCTTCGGGGAACGGTGAAGATTGGATGCTGAAACGGCTATTTTTAAAATATCGTCAGTTATTATTGTATACACTGTTCGGCGGTTTGACTACAGTTATCGATCTGGCTGTATACTATATATTATACAATTTATTTTCTATTCATTATCTGGTGGCGCAGACGATTAGCTGGATTGCCGCCGTTTTGTTTGCGTATGTTACCAACAAGCGGTATGTGTTTGTCAGTCGGGCGCGGGGAATGACCATGTTGGCGGAATTAGCTAAATTTATTTCCGGCCGTCTTTTCTCTTTTGGCGTACAGACAGTATGTTTGGCAGTTCTGGTGGAATTGGCCCATTGGAATGAAAACGTAGTCCGCCTGCCTGTGCTGGTGATCGTTACAATTTTAAACTATGTCGTCAGTCGGGTGTTTGTTTTTGAAAAGAAACAGGATTCGACTGCGACAACACAGGAAATATAAAGCAAAGTAAACGGCAAACCGCCGTTGCAATGCTTTATATTGGGTTTTGTCCCATATTAAAGGAAAAGAAAAATGGAAAAAAAATTTTTACCAGTAACTCCCCATGAGGTACACGCAGCCGGCCAGGACGTGCCGGATTTTGTATATGTATGCGGTGATGCATACGTGGATCATCCGTCTTTTGGCGCCGCAATTATTGGCCGGGTGCTGGAAGACGCTGGATTTGTGGTGGCGATGCTGCCCCAGCCGGATTACAAAAGCTGCCAAGCAATGAAAACTTTTGGCCGCCCCCGGCTGGGTTTTTTGGTATCCAGTGGAAATATTGATTCTATGGTATGCCATTATACAGCGGCAAAGAAAAAACGTACAACAGACTATTATTCCCCCGGCGGACGGGCAGGATACCGTCCGGACAGAGCGGTGATCGTATACTGTAACCGGATCCGGGAGGCATATGGAGACGTGCCAATTATTATTGGCGGGCTGGAAGCGTCCCTGCGTCGGTTTGCGCATTACGATTATTGGGATAACCGTGTGCGCCGCAGTATATTGGTGGACAGCCGAGCGGATATTCTTTCCTATGGGATGGGGGAAAAATCTATTTTACGTATAGCGCAGCTGCTGGATAAGGGTGTACCGGTAAAGAAGATTCGAGACGTCCGCGGCACTGCTTATCTATGCAGGAAAGAGGACGCAATTCATTTCCCTAAGGTGGAAGAAAATTTTGATTACGATCAGTTAAAAACAGATAAGGCAGCTTATGCGAAAGCCTTTGCGATACAATATAAAAATAACGATGCCATCAGCGGCCGTGCTATCACCGAATATTACGGAGAACGGATGCTGGTACAGAATCCCCCTATGCCGCCTCTGGAGCGAGAAGAGCTGGACCGGGTGTACGCCCTGCCTTATATGCGGGCAGTCCATCCCATGTATGATAAGGATGACGGCGTACCTGCTATTTCCGAAGTTAAATTTTCTATCACCCACAACCGCGGCTGCTTTGGAGGGTGTAATTTTTGCGCTCTAGCGTTTCATCAGGGACGGAGTGTACGCAGCAGAAGTATTGAAAGTGTTGTCCGCGAGGCAGAAATTATTGCCGCCATGCCGGACTTTAAAGGATATATTCACGATGTAGGCGGGCCAACGGCAAATTTTCGTCATCCTTCTTGTCAGCAGCAGCTGGAACGTGGGGTATGCCAGGGAAAACGGTGCTTGGTACCTACTCCGTGTAAGCATTTGGATGCGGACCATAAGGAATACATAGAATTGCTGCAGGCTGTAGAAAAGGTTTGTGGCGTGAAGAAAGTATTTATCCGCAGCGGCATTCGGTTTGACTATATGCTGCAGGACAAAAACGATGCGTTTTTTGAAAAGCTGGTGCGGGATCATGTGAGCGGGCAGTTAAAGGTAGCGCCAGAGCACTGCTCCCCCTATGTGCTGCGTTGCATGGGTAAACCGGATATTGCGGTATATGATGCATTCAGAGAAAAATTTTTCAATCTAACGGAGAAGGCAGGAAAGGAACAATATTTGGTACCTTACCTTATGTCCAGCCATCCGGGCAGCCGTCTGTCCGATGCAGTTGAGCTAGCGCTTTATATCAAGCGGATTGGGCTGTCCCCTGAACAGGTACAGGATTTTTATCCTACCCCTGGAACAGCTTCTACTGTGATGTATTACACGGGAATTGATCCCCTTACAGGAAAGAACGTGTATACGGCTACAGATTATAAAGAAAAACAGCTTCAGCGAGCTTTGCTTCAGTATTGGCGGCCAGAGAATCGGCGGCTGGTAATGGAAGCGCTGCACCGGTGCGGCAGAGAAGATTTAATTGGTTTTGGCTCGGACTGTTTGATCCGTCCTACACGGGATGGTAAGAAAAAAGGGACAAAAGAAAAAAAGGGACAGCCGTCCCGAAAAGGAAAAAATCGTCCTGCTAATGGTAGCGCTGATACTCGTCGGGGACGAAAAGGCAGACGTTAACCCTGCTTTAAGGTTTGTACAAGCTTTGTGATATGAAAGGAAATGCAATCCCTATGCAATACAAAGATACCATTCATGGTAAATTTTTGTCCCGTCCAAACCGATTTGTCGCGTTGGTAGAAGTGGATGGGACAGTACAAATCTGCCATGTGAAAAATACCGGACGATGCCGGGAATTACTAATTCCTGGCGCTGATGTAGTACTGAGCGTTGCAGAGAATCCAGCACGAAAAACAGCCTTTGACTTAATAGCGGTAAAAAAAGCTGGCCGTCTGATTAACATAGATTCTCAAGCGCCCAACCAAGCTGCTGCAGAATTTTTGCCTACTATATTTCCTGAAGAAACGATTTGTCCGGAATATAAAATAGAAGATTCCCGTCTGGATTTTTGCATAGAGACAAGGGATGGGCCAGTATATTTAGAAGTAAAAGGGGTTACACTGGAAGAAGATGGCGTAGTTCTATTTCCAGACGCACCTACGCAACGAGGAACGAAGCATTTGCATACACTAACCCGGCTTGCGATGCAAGGGTATAAAACTTGTGTCTTTTTTGTAATTCAAATGGAAGGAGTATCCTATTTTACTCCAAATCGCCGGACAGATCCCGTTTTTGCAAACGCTCTAACAGAAGCCGCTGCTGCGGGGGTAACGCTTTGGGCTAGAGATTGCCATATTACGGACAACACAATGGAAATTGGAGACTCGGTAGAAATTCGGCTGTAAAAGAATAAAAAAGTACCGGCAAATCAGCCGGTACTGGCAAGGTGTTATATTGCAAACAAATCGTCAATTACTTCGTCTAATGTGCAGGGCGTTACTAAACCTCTGCTGATCAAGTCATAAATTTGTTCTGCTTCCATCCGATTTCTTGTAAGATCTGGAAGACATCGTACTTCCCGTCTGGTACCACCACAATCTACTTTTGTAACTGTAAGAGAATATTGAGATTGTGTGAGTTGTTTAGAAGTATATTCAGCCTGTACCGGTTCCTGCGTCAGACGGTATAGGAGAATTATATCCCCTGCAGCTCTTTTTATTGATGTACGAATTACCTCTTGCAGATTTTCTTCAAGTTTTTTGTGTGTCATACCGTCCGTCCTTTCTCTGAAATGAATAAGATAACAAAATTATAGCAATGTTACAAATTTGAAGATTAAGAAACATTTGATATTTTTCGCACAAATGGAACGACTTGCAACTCTTTTCGACAGCATATGACCGGAAAAGGCGTGTAAAAACAGGGATTTTCGAGAATATCTTGCAAAGAATTCTAAAATATTCTTTTATTCGTCAGCAATCGAAACCATCTACATGTTGTATTTCTTGGTTTTTAGATACAAGAAAGGGCACAAGATATACGAATTACTGTAGTTTTTTGCAGATTATGTTTTACAAATGGGAGATTAAAACGTATTTTTTAATTTTTTAATTATAGAAAAATATTTTAATAAATCATTCAATTAAAACGGAGGCAGATAAAAGAAATATGGATGATAGCGAACGGTTTTTAAATTTATATAGAGATTTGGAAGAAGTGCTGGGAGCCAGATATCAGATGCGTTCCGGATCTATCCAACATTTTGGAGCAAATGAAGGAAGTCGATGGCGTGAAGAACTTAATTTATTTCGTGAAGTGCGCAATTTATTGTCTCATCATGGAAAAATTGATGGTCAATCTCCTGTATTGCCTGCAGTTTCTACCATAAAAGCATTAGAAGAGGTTTTAGAATATGCGAAACATCCACCGGCAGCATTGGCGATTGCAACATTGACTGACGATCTGTATTGTGCTAAAGAGGAAGAATTGGTTACAGAACTTCTAGCGGTAATGGAACAACGTGGATTTTCACACATTCCTGTAGTAGATAAAAAGCGATATCTTACAGGGGTATTTAGTGTAGGATCACTTTTCGCTTTTTCCAGAACCCGGCCGGACATACCTACTGCAGGATTAAAAGTACAAGATATGGCAACGATATTGCCTCCGGAAAAGCATATTATGGAAAAATTTTATTTTGTTGATAAAGACGCTTCCTGTTATACAATAAAAAAATTATTTCAAAAAAAAGAAGCAGGCAGCCGCCGCGTTGCAGCAATATTTGTTACTGTAAATGGAGATGAAAAAAGTCCCTTAATGGGTATGATTACGCCTTGGGATGTATTGCGTGCAGTAAAATAAGTAAAGAATGAAATTTCTTTGTGCAATCTACTTTATCATCAATAATTTATATCAAAATAGGTGATGGTAAAGTTTTTTGGATATATAACTTTGTTATAATGATAAAATTTTTTGTTTATTATTTTATATAAAGAAGATATATAAGTAAAAATCTCCCTTATATTTTGTAAAATATAAGGGAGATTTTTTATTAAAGATTTATTGAAAAAATGGTCAATTATTCTTTTAAAGGAGTATTTAATTCTTTATCCATCCAAGTCCAGCGGTTTTGAATAAATTCATTTAAAAACTCTATTTGTGAGACATGCGTTGTTCGTTGTACAATATTGTATGGCTGCATTCCTACCCGGTCATATAAAATATTCCATTTTATGAAATTGTCATCTGCAGAAGGTGCTGTCAATCGATATCCTTCTTGTACTGCTGCTAATGCAGTTTTTAAAAGTGACTCTTTTATTGTATTCCATCGTTGTTGCAATTTAGCAACAAATGTTTTGTCTTCCATAAGCCGGCATATCCAATTATAACGAACATAACCATTTTGTGTAGCAAGGCATGCCCATTCATTATAGGCTTCTAAATCTGCTACATTATTTCCAAATGCCAAATCGAAATCCCAAACTTGAGAAAGATGTAGTTTGTCTCCTGCATTTTTTGTAAGAAAGACACTTCGGCGAAAACAGGAGTCTGCATTATAAGAAAGTTCTGTTAAAATAAACCAGTCAATCAGGGAAGGTATATCTATGTATAGTTCATAGTCTGTTAAGTCTTCCACGGCTTGATCTGCTACAGCTATATAATTTTGAATATAAGTCAATGTTTGTTCGTTTATATTTTGAGGTTCAAGCACGCCTATATTTTTTAATATTGAAGAAGAAAATACAGGATGCCCACTTTTTCTGCTAACGCCGAGTTCTAAAAGAAATCCAGTATTTACATTTCCTGCATCTTCTCTGATAAAAAGACGCTCGTTTCCTGTTTCTACTTGTTCACCTAGAGTATATACGCCTACATATTCTCCGTTCAAAAATACATCCACTGGATATTGTGTAGCGTAACAATCCATGTTGTCCAGTACCTTTGCACTTTCTAGTGCGACATAATTACGAATTAAGCTTTTGTCAGAAAAATTTGCTAAAAGGACCCATTTTTTTCCTGGCTGTAAGCCTAATAAAGATACGGTTTTATCAAACTTTAATTTATACGGTTTTTTATCCGACCATTCCCATGTAGTATTGCCTCTTCCTCGAATTTGGACGGCACTGGGTTCTAGTGATGGAAGATTATCAGAAAAATCACTTTCAATAGAAACAGTAGCGCCTACATATTCTTCTTTGGAAGTAATAGCTTCACCATTGTTCGTTTCAATACAGACTACCGGCAATATGGATTTCCAGTTTGTTTCCATATAATATAAAGAGCTGACATTTCCATCTGATATAGAAAAATAACATCCCAGTGGATTCAGCAAATTGACTGTGCCATCCTGGTTTATACTAGGTCCTGTGAACGTAATTGTATAGCCTGCGGGTGGAGTGATGGTCAATGCGGCAGTTTTTAAAATGGAGGGGGACAGAACACAATCGATTTGTGCGTTTAATACAAATGATTTTTTTCCGGCATCATTCCAGACGATATTTCCTGTGCTGTATTTGTCTGTTGTAAGGGAAATTTCCGGTATGGCAGTGCAATTTCCGCCTAAAACATAAGCGTTGGGGTCTATACCGTTATAAGATACGATTTTGTATAGCTGCTGTACTACATGTAGAGGTGGGCCATATGTTTCCCAAATCAGTGTGCAATTTGGCGCTTCGAGGAGAACATTTTCCCATGGCAGGGACCCTTCCAGTTCAATTTTTCCTTTTTCCAGGGTCTCTATAAGAATAGGCGCATCTAATGTTACGCCGTTATCCATCAGGGATACTGGTTTTGTAAAGATTACCTGTTGATCTACTGTAAAATCTTTTAGCCGTATTGGTGTATCGGAGTTAGCTTGTATATAATTTGCACTGTTTGCCAATTGGTTCAATTCATCCATAGAATTGGCGGTGACTGTACCATCTAACTGAATATCATTTAAAGAAGCAGCGGCAATTTGAAAGGATATATTTTGAGGTATAAGGGAGTTTGGAATTGTAATGTGACAATTTGGCGAACGTGCATACAATGCATTCGCAGATATATTTCCGGATAGCGAAAATGTACCCATGTCCTGACAGGTAAAGGAAATTGTATCCGATACGGATAAAGTATGCCCGTCTGTGGATAGGGAACAGGGAGTTGTAAAGGCAAGATTTCCATCTAGAGATATATCTCGAAGCAGTGTAATGTTGGATGCACCGTCTGCACTGGCTGCCTTCAATGCATTGGCGGATAGAATATATGCATGGTCTGTTTCATTTTGTATCAAACGAATACCATCGTTCAGCTCTGTTTCTTCTGATAAAGTTAAATAAACGGTATCGTTTTCTCCTGCTTTAGCCAAAAGCGATACCTGGCCATTTTCTACCCCGTCGGTATACAGAATAATTTGGGTATCATTGTCTGTATTATTGTAGAAAGTAAGATTTACATTTCCAGATAGTTGAGCTTGTTGCAGCATAGGCCCACTTTCCGTTGAAAATAGCAAGGAATGATCTGCATAAATCCAAAGGCCAGCATCCTTTTGCCGGTCACAGGATACCAAAAAAGGGAGCCATAAAAACAGCAGTACAAACAGTCCTGCCATAACAAATTTTTTTTGCATGTTCTCCCCTCCTTTAAAAAAACTTCCATAATACATAGTATCATAACAGAAACTAACGTGTTACTCAACATCTTGCGCTACAGAAAAATTTGCTTCTTCTTCATATAGTTGCATGAGCTGGTCTTCCACGTAAATTCGCTGATCCTCTAACTGTGCGGCCTTTACATAATCAGCGGCATCTTCTCCATACAGCCTGTCGGTGATATCCGCAAGTTCTTTTTCCAGCCGTTCGATTTCTTGAATTACCTTTTTTCGACGAGCTTCTTTACGTCGTAAAGCAGCTTGTTCTTCTTTCTTTTTTAAATACAGTTCTTTTCCAGTAGGCGGTGTTTGTGCCTTGGCAGTCTGTGTTTCTGACATATCCTCTATTTGTTCCAGTGCGGCAATATATTCTGTGTATCCGCCCCGATAATCCCGCACCGGATTTTGTAGGGATAAAATACGGGTAGCCAGCCGCTGCATAAAATACCGGTCGTGGGATACGGCAATAATCGTACCTTCAAAAGCTTCCAGTGCATTTTCCAACGCTTCTCTGGAGGAGATATCCAGATGGTTGGTGGGTTCGTCTAGAATCAGAACATTGACTTTTGATAGAATCAACTTTGCCAAGGTCAGTCGTGCCCGTTCTCCGCCGGAAAGGACAGAAACAGTTTTTTCTACATCTTCTCCCCGAAACATAAATACTGCCAGCACGGAATGCAGTTCTTGTCTGCTGATTGTGGGATATGCATCCCACAATTCATCCAACACGGTTTTATCCGGAGATAGGTTTTGGTTCTCCTGATCATAATAGCCTACACGAACATTGTATCCAAAGGTTACGCTTCCTGCCCGCGAAGAAAGCTTTCCAAGAAGCGTTTTTAAGAGGGAGGATTTACCGCATCCGTTGGGGCCGGCAATCAGCAGCCGCTCTCCCCGTTTTACAGAAAAGGTCAGGTCGGAGAAAAGATTTTTCTCTCCAAACCCAATTGCAAGATTTTTTACATCCAGTACGTCGTTTCCGGATTGAACCGTTTTGGAAAAGGCAAACTGCAAAGCGCGTGGTGCATCCTGCGGCCGTTCTATTTTGTCCATACGAGCAATAGCCTTTTCCCGGCTTTCCGCTGCAATGATATTTCGTTCTCGGTTCCAGCGGCGTTGCTGCTCAATATAGGCTTCCAGCCGGGCAATTTCCCGCTGCTGAAGTATGTACTGCTTTTCCAAAGCAGCGCGTTGTTCTTCTTTTTGTTGTTTATATGCGGTGTAGGAACATTTATACAGTTTTGCTTTGTGATGTTCGATATCCAGCGTTTTATTTGTGACCCGATCCAAAAAATACCGGTCATGACTAACTAGGAGAAGCGTTTTTTTATAGCTTGCCAGATGTCCTTCCAACCAGGACATCGTATCTATATCCAAATGGTTGGTGGGCTCGTCCAATATTAAAATATCCGGTTCCTGAAATAAAAGCCGTGCGAGTGCCAGACGGGTGCGCTGCCCTCCCGACAGGGTAGAAATACTGCGGCAGTAGGTTTCTTCGCCAAATCCCATTTTTGCCAGCAGACTTTTGCAGCGGGATTTGTAATGAAGCCCGCCATCATTTATAAATCGTGTGTTCAGCCGTTCGTACCCGGCGCTGAGAGAGAGCAGCTGCTCAGGGGAGGCTGTTTCCATTTCGGTTTCCATTTCTGCCAGCCGTTTTTCGTCTTGGACAAGTTGTGGAAATGCCGCGTACATTTGGGAGAGGACTGTGTCTTCTCCCTGTAGTACCTGAAAGGGATCATCCTGCCGGAGCATTCCGAGAATTTTATCCCGGGCAAAATAAATATCTCCGTTTTCTGCTTTTTCCATTCCGGTGATCAGCCGCAGCAGGGTGGTTTTGCCACTGCCGTTGACTCCCACGATTCCCAGCCGATCTCCTTCTTCAATGGAAAAAGTGATGCCCTCCAATATTGTTTTGGTTCCAACGCTGTAGCACAGGTTGTTTACACTTAGTGTCGTCATAGTTATATCCTTTTTGTTGATCATAAAAAGGCCTGTGTCCCTGGACGCAGGCCCTGTTTATCTATTTGCAGAATCAGCGCCGTCCGCCGCCTGCACCTCGGCTTCCACCGCCGCCTGGTCTCATGCCGCCCCCTGCGCGGCCGCCGCCGAATCCGCCGGTTCTGCCTCCGCCAAAGCTACCGGGCCTTGGTCCTCCAGGTCTGGGTCCTGGACCATAATGGTGATGATGGTGATGGTATCCTCCCCAGAAGGGTCGACGATATCGGGGACCGCCGTAATATCCCGGCCCGCCGCAGGCGCAGCAGGAGGAACGCAGCAGCGCAAAAATTACGACTGCGATCACTGCGAGGGTGATCAGCAGTCCGATTATACCGGAAAAAATAGTACTAATTACGCTGACAGCTCCGCCGGTTTTGCCGCCGGCGGGGCCGTTCATATTGCTGGATCCATAATAAAACGTAGTACCGTCCCACCTGGATACATCTATACTATAGCTTTGCTCCAGAGCTTCCGTTATTTTTTCACAGAAAATTTTTGCGGCTCTGTCATATTCTTGATTGTCAAAGGCGGTTTCCATGCCGCTGTCAAAAATTCGCTGGAGGATGGCAGAGGTAATCTTGCTTTCCAGACCGTAACCCAAAGCTGCCCAGTACTTGTAAGTGGAAAGTTCCATTACAAACAAAACGCCATTGTTTTCTTTGGCATCTCCAATTCCCCAGTGATTAAAGAGATCGTTGGCGTATTCACTGAGGTCCGAATATCCGGTTTTGTCTATAGCCACTACCATGATTTGTGCACCGGAAAGGGCGTATAGCGCCCGTGAATTTTCATCGATCAGCTGCTTTGTGTCGCTGTCGATTACGCCGGCAGGATCATATACGCAGGAACCTCCTCTTGGGGGATCTGGTAAATCATCAGCGGCTCCTACTTGCAGTACTGCCCCCAAAGGGAGAAGCAGCAAGGTCAAAAGCATCGCCGCGCATCTTTTTATCGCTGTACGCATGCAGTATAATCCTTTCGTGAAATTATTCAAAGACAACCACTTGTTCTCCTGCAAAAAGAGAAGCAGGAAAAACAGCGGTTTTTATATTGTATTTTTTTGCTGCCGCGTTATAGTCCTCATATTTGCGCAAAATGGAAAGATCGCTTTCTACCGCCATGTGTGCTGCGCGAATTTCGTCTTTATACTGGCCTGCTATCAAAAGCCGGTCATACAAATTTCGGATGCTGCGCTGGATATTTATATATTCGCTTCCAAGGGCAGCGGGATCTTCTCCTCGCTTTTCGATTTCTTGTGCCGCAGTGCGAAGGAGAATGCTGTCATTATCTTTTTCCACGCTCCGTTCGTAGGCGTCGGCAAAGACTGCGCTGTGATATGCGAGGTCACGCAGGGTGGAGGATACTGTCTGGCCAAAGCTGTCTTCTTTTATAAATTCCCGCTGCACTTTTCCCGCCTGCATAGCTACACTGCGCCAAGTTCCGAAAACAGACGCAAGAATGATAACAAGAGCAAGCGCAACACCGGCTCTACCCCTGTTCTCCAAAAAAAATTTCATATAAGTCGTTCCTTATTTGCTGTTCTGCATCAGCTTTGTTCGCAGTTCGCCTTCAATACGTCCAAGTTCTTGTTCTGCCGCGGCGCGTTTTGCCTTGCCTTCGGCCTGGATTCTCTGTACCTCATCCAAGGTTGCAATCAGCTGCTGGTTGGTATTTTGCAGTGTCTCCAATTCTACGATGCCCCGCTCCGATTCTTTGGCAATGTCGATAGAGCCTTGCTTGAGGGTTTGGGCATTTTGACGCAGCAGTTCGTTGGTCATATCGGTTACAGCCCGCTGGGCTTCCATGGCTTGGTTCGAGTGTTCGATACCAAGTGACAAAATCATTTGGTTTTTCCATAGTGGAATGGTGGAGACAATTACCGACTGGATTTTTTCTGTCATCAGCGTGTCATTGTTTTGCACCAGACGTATCTGAGGGGCCATTTGAATACAAATTGTACGGGTCAGCTCC
>CANRVI010000007.1 GCA_947643245.1 uncultured Clostridia bacterium
TGTCCCTTATCATTGAGGAAGGGGCGTTTCTTTTGCTGTGCGGAAAAACGGGGTCTGGAAAAACCACACTGCTGCACATGCTGAAAAAGGAAATGACGCCTCATGGAATCATGCAGGGAAAGCGTCTGTATAAGGGGGATGACATTGACGGGCTGGATCCACGCATGTCCGCGTCCCAAATTGGTTATATCATGCAGGATCCGGATAGCCAGCTGGTATGTGATTCTGTTGCAAGGGAATTGGCATACGGCCTGGAGAATCTAGGCGTTTCCCCAGAGAGGATTCGACGCACCGTAGCGGAAACTGCCAGCCTGCTGGGACTGTCGGAGATATTCCATGCCCGTACCGATCAGTTATCCGGCGGCCAAAAACAGCTGGTGGCGCTTGGAGCAGTGCTGGCTATGGGGGCGCGGGTTCTGCTTTTGGACGAGCCATGCTCCATGCTAGATCCCCTTGCCGCAGCAGATTTTTTGTCTGTATTGGAACGGCTGAACCGGGAGACGGGAGTTACCATTATTTTGACAGACCACAGGCTAGAGAGAACACTGCCTCTTTGCAATCAAGTGCTGCTGCTAGACATGGGGCAGCTCCGTTTTTTTGGATCCCCTGGCCAGTCTCCTTCCGCTTTGGCAAGGGCGGGACTGGAGTCCGCTCTGCCGGCTGCTGCTAGAATTTATCTTAAAACTGGCGGGACGGGCACGTGTCCTTTGTCAGTGGGAGAGGGCAGGCAGTATTTATCCCGCTGTGTGCACTTGAAAAGGAATTCTGTAAAAGACGCTCCTGCTCCTCGGGAAAAGGTGGTTCTTTCTGTGCGTGACGCCTGGTTTCGATATCAAAAAAAGAGTCCGGATGTGATACGCGGACTGCACCTTTCCTTATATTCTGGAGAGATTTTTGCACTGCTGGGCGCCAACGGGAGCGGAAAAACCACAGCACTGTCTATGTTGGCCGGCCTTCTTCCTCCGTATAGCGGAAAAATAAAGCGGTTGGTGGATACAGTCCTGCTTCCCCAAAACAGTAAAGCATTGTTTTTGCAGGACACTGTAGGAGAGGATTTACGTCGTGCGGCTGCGCATTTGGGAAAAGGGGATGGAGCGGTGGAAGAAGCAGCCGCCCTACTAGGGATTGCACATCTGATGGAACGAAATCCGCGGGACCTCAGCGGTGGCCAGCGACAGAAATGCGCTCTTTGCCGTTTGCTGCTTACAGATGCGCCGCTTCTTTTGCTGGATGAGCCGGCCAAGGGTCTGGATGCACCTGCCAGACAGGAATTGTCTTGGATTTTACGTAATCTTGCCAAGCAGGGAAAAACCATTTTATTTGTGACCCACGACGTAGAATTTGCTGCAGAGACGGCAGACCGATGTGGCCTGTTTTTTGATGGAACCATTACCGCCCAGACGGATACCTTTTCCTTTTTTACAGAAAGTACAGCCTACACCACCGCCGTTCGGAGGATTTCCAGGGGAATCACCGCTCCGGTTGTTACAATGGAGCAGCTGGCAGCGTTTTGGGAGGTGGACTGTGAGGGGTAAGCTGCTGTTTTTTCTTTTCTTGATCGCGGCTGCCGCTGCAGGCGCGGTTTTGTTTCCTGCAAAGGGATGGGCATGGTCTAGCTTGCTTCTTTCTATCGCGGCGCTGGCATTGTGCCTTTCAGCATTTGAGGCCCGACAGATTCGGGCGGGGGAGGCGGCCATTTTGGCTGTACTATGCGCCTTATCCGTTTGTTCCCGTGCCGTTTTTGTATGGCTGCCTCATTTTAAGCCGGTAAGCGCTATGACGGTAATCTGCGGAATGTATCTTGGGCCCCAGGCAGGATTTTTTACTGGGGCTATGACCGGACTGGTGTCCAATTTTCTTTTCGGGCAAGGTCCCTGGACACCTTTTCAAATGCTTACATGGGGATTGATCGGTTTTTTATCTGGGTTGCTTGCAAAGCCTCTGCGAAAAAGCCGGATTCTTCTTTTTATACACGGTGGACTATGCGGTGTTTTGTTTTCCTTACTGATGGATCTTTGGTCTATGGTGTGGCTTGCAGGAGAACCCAGCTTTGCCGCATGGCTGACACTGGCAATCGCGGCACTTCCAATGACGGCCACATATGCCTTTTCTAATATAGTATTTCTTGCGCTGCTTGCAGGCCCCATTGGCAAAAAATTGGACCGCATGCGTCTGCATTATGGATTTTTTGCATTTTTCAAAGGAAAATAAAAAAAGAGGGATTCTCCCTCTTTTTATTTTTGGAAGATACTGTATTCTCTTATAAAAATCCTGTATGGTGTTGACTTGACGGCTCCATTAGTGGTATAATAAAATCCTATAAATGGGCTTTGAAATGGGATTGGCCAATGTGCGGAAAAGGGTGTGGGAAAATATGACGGAAAATGTGCTGCTGTTCGCTTCCTCTAAGGGAGGTGTAGGAAAATCCACTGTGGCACTGGGTCTGGCTCGCGCGCTTGCCGCGGAAGGCAGGCGTGTACTTCTGGCGGACTTTGACTTTTGCAGTCCCTGCCTGGATTTGCTGTGCGGGGTGGAGGATCATGTTTTATACACAGTATCTGATTTGGCGCAGGAGAAATGCTCTGTAGAAAACGCCTTGCTTCGCCCCTATGAGACACAGGAGCTGTATCTCCTTCCAGCAGTCCAGGAGGACTTGCTTCCCGCAAATGGGGTGGGACGTAGTATGTCGTCAGAACTGAATGCGCTTCTGGGAAGCGCTGTGCAGAAGGCGGCAGAACAGATACAGGCAGATTTTGTTCTCCTAGATACAGGCGCCGGCGTCAGTACTGGCTTGGAGGCGGCGGCTGCCATTGCCCGAAGCGCCGTTATCGTGGCAGGACATACCCCTGCCAGTATCCGTGCCGCTGGGCGGAGCGGTCAACGGCTGCAGACATGCGGCGTTACAGATGTGCGCTTGGTTATCAACCCTTTTGACGTACAGGGGGCAGGCGTAAAAAAAAGTGTGCGCCACAGTATGCTGGAGATTATGGATGGCACGGGGCTTTTGCTCCTTGGCGTGGTGCCCTACGATTATGCCCTGACGCTGGAACAGGAAGGGCATGGAGCGGCCGGAGAAGCTGCCCCTGCACTGCGGAATATTGCCCGGCGGCTTCTTGGGCAAACAATTCCCCTATTTTCAGGGCTTCCCAAAATTCGTAAACGAAAACGTACGTTATTTCGATAAAAATCCGGATATTAAAAAGGAAAGGCATGGTAATTTGCATTATGGAAATCGCTTTGATCGCAGATGACGCAAAAAAAGAACTTATGACTCAATTTTGCATTGCATATTGCGGGATTCTCTCTAAGCACAAGCTGTGCTCCACCAGCATTACAGGCAGATATATCGCGGAGGCGACAGGACTGGAGATTGAAAAATTGCTTCCCGGCAGCCACGGCGGCGTGCAGCAGGTTTGCTCGCGGGTATCTTACAACGAGATCGACGTAGTGTTGTTTTTCCGCAGCTCTGAGAGGGGGGCGGCCCCTAAAGAAGAGGAATACGAGCTGCTGCGCGCCTGCGACGCACAGAACATTCCCGTAGCGACCAATATCGCCACGGCGGAAATTTTAATCACTGCGCTGGATCGGGGCGATTTGGATTGGCGTGAGATCGTCAACCCTAATTCCGACTATAACAAAAGAAAAACGAAACGGTTTTGATGAACATGTTGAAAATACTAGCCGTAGGGGACGTTGTTCGTACCTGCGGCGTGGATTATTTGTCCGGCGGAAGGCTGCGTCGCTTGCGGGATGCCCTGGGCGCGCAGTTTATAATCGTTAATGGAGAGAACTCCTCACATGACAACGGCCTGTCTCCCGACAGCGCCAGAGCAATTTTGGAAGCGGGGGCCGATGTGATCACTGGCGGTAACCATACTCTGCGCAGAAAAGATATTGCCTCGTTTTTAGACGATCATGAACATGTGCTGCGGCCCGCAAACTATCCCGCAGACGCTCCGGGATACGGATATACTATCGCCGAATGCGACGGCAGTCGGGTACTGGTAATCAGCCTTTTGGGTACTACTTTTATGGAACCGCTGGACAGTCCCTTTAAGACGGCAGACTATATTCTCTCACAAGCTGCTGGACGGTACGACTTTGCTTTAATCGATATCCATGCGGAGGCTACCAGCGAAAAGCTCGCGCTGGCCCGATATCTGGATGGCCGAGCGGCAGCGGTCTTTGGTACCCACACCCATGTGCCTACTGCCGACGTACAGGTGCTTCCCGGCGGAACGGGATATATTACCGATTTGGGCATGACCGGATCCCAGGAAGGGGTTTTGGGGGTGAAAACAGAAAATGTGCTCCATAAGTTTTTGAAGCGGACGCCCGTATATTTTGAGCCTGCGACCGGGCAGTGTACGGGTCAAGGCGCATTGTTTACTATCGATCCTGCCACTGGGCGCTGTACTGGAGCGGAGCGGGTAGATTTTTAAAGAAACGCGTGTGAGTTGTGAAATTTTTGCGTCTTATACCGCCGACGGGCGGAACGGAGAATATGATACCATGAATCCTTTTACACTTGAAACATATATCCTATCCGGCGGTGTAGATGACGCCCTGCTTTCTTGTACCACCCATGGACATCTGGGCGCCCACCGTCGGCAGCTTGCCGACGCCGTGGTCTGTTTTGCCGAACTATTTGGTGAAGAACGTCCCGTCTCCCTATATTCTGTAGGGGGGCGAACAGAAATCGGCGGCAATCATACAGACCATAACCTAGGCCATGTGCTGGCTGGAGCGGTAGACATGGATATTTTAGCGGCAGCGGCGCCGAGGGGGGACGGGCGCGTTGTCATCCATAGCGAAGGCTTTGCCCCAGATACGGTGCTGCCAGAGCAAACTTGCGCACCAGATTCTGAATCTTTTTTTACATCCCGCGCAATGATTGCCGGAGTAATCCGTGGATTTTTGAACAGCGGCTTTTCTGTGGGGGGCTTTGATGCTTATACAATGTCCTCGATTCCCCAAGGATCGGGTCTATCCTCTTCAGCGGCCTTTGCCGTGATGGTCGGCAATATTTTGAACCACCTCTATAACGGGGGATTGATCGATAACGTGGAAATTGCCAAAATCGCTCAGTTTGCCGAAAACACCTTTTTTGGGAAACCCTGCGGGCTGATGGATCAGTTGGCCTGTGCTGTGGGCGGCATCGTCCATATAGATTTTGAAAATCCCGGAGAGCCTGCAATACAAAAGATTCACTGGGATCCCGAAAAATCCGGATATACCCTGTGTATTGTCAACACCGGCGGCAGCCATGCGGACTTGGGTGAAGAGTACGCTGCTATTCCCCGGGAAATGCGGCAGGTGGCGGGTCTGTTTGACCGTCCCGCCCTGCGGGGGCTGACAATGGAAGACTTACTTAGCCGTGCAAATGAAATTCGTAGCTTTGCAGGAGACAGGGCGCTTTTGCGAGCCATCCATTTTGTACAGGAAAATCAGCGCGTCTGCAAAGAGGCGGATGCTCTGGCAGCAGGGGACACTGATACATTTTTGCATCTGGCGTTGGACAGCGGACGCTCCAGCTTCCAATATCTGCAGAACGGTTATGCACCTGCAGATCCCAAACAGCAGGGACTATCCGTTGCTTTATGTCTTACAGAAGCCTTTCTTTTCGGGCAGGATGCAGCTTGGCGGCTTCACGGCGGCGGTTTTGCCGGAACGATCCAGGTGTTTGTGCCTGCCTTACTTGCCCACGATTATAAGCAATATATCGAATCCTTCTTTGGACCGGGAGCCTGCCATTTTGCGGCGATTCGACAGGCCGGGGCGGTATGCCTTTGGAATGAGGGAACATGTCATGCGGAAGGATAAAAATTTGCGCTAATGATTGCATTTTGCAGGGGCGCGGAGGTACTGCGGCGATGCCGCAAATATAACTTCCTCCGGGCCAGGAATGATTCTCCAAACAAATTTTTAAGTTATGAAACTCAATCTACCTAATAAGCTTACACTCATCCGGATTTTTTTGGTGCCTGTATTTATGATTATTCTTATTGCGGTACCCAACGATACCGTGTGCAGGGCTTTGGCTGCTTTGGTGTTTATTGTAACCGCCTTTACGGATATGCTGGACGGTAAAATTGCCAGAAAACGAAATTTAATTACCAATTTTGGAAAGTTTATGGATCCTTTGGCAGATAAGTTTATGGTGTTTGGCGCACTGCTGGCCATTTTGTATCGATTTGCGGATATCCGTCCTGTATTTATCTGGGCGGCAACCATCGTCATGTTCCGAGAGTTGGCGGTTACCTCCATTCGGTTGATTGCAAGTGGCCAGGAGGGGTTGGTTATTGCAGCAAGCTGGCTTGGAAAAGTCAAAACAGTCACCCAAGTAGTATGTATCGCTACCGTTCTGCTGGAGCCAGTGGTGTTGCCTTGGAAACCCTTTACTCAGTGGCATATTTTGTCCTACATAACCATCGCCGCTATGATTATAATGACGATTTGGTCGGGGGTAGATTATCTGCGTCATTACTGGAAATTTGTAACGCCAAACGAATAAATTCTATATAGAAAAGGAGCCCGGGATCTCTCCGGGCTCCTTCCCTGTTACTTCTTGCGCTTGGGCACGAAGGCGAAAATCAGGGCGATGATAATTACAATGATAATAATAGCAATGATAATACCCCAGACTCCCGCATTGTTTACATCTTCTTCCACATCTTCCACAAGGTCGTTTGTAGTATCTTTATCAGAGGTGTCCTTGTCCTTATTGGAAGTCGCGGCCTCGGTGTCTTTGTTGGAAGTGCCTGCATCTTTGTCAGATGTAGCATCTCCGCCGGATGTGTCCCGGCTGTCGTCCATCCCGTCGGATGTGTCGCCGCCGTCATGGTCCACATCGTTGTCTACAGTACCGTTGTCTGGATCCAGGATGTCTCCGTCATCGTTACCGTTGCTGCTGTCACCGGTATTGTTTCTGGCCATTCCCATATCACCGGGAAGCATATCGGAAACAGCAACTTCCTTAGCCGCATCCTCCTGCAGAGTACCGGCGCTTGCAGTAATGGGCAGAATCAAACATACAGTTGCCACTACCAAAACCGCAAAAAATACCGATATCCCCTTTTTATATTTTTGTAACTTCATTGTGCATGCTCCTTTATCTTTATAATGATAGATTTTTGCACAGTGATAGTATCTCCCCTGCAGGGGCAATCTATGTACCGGGGATAAAGTTTTTTCGTAAGGGCGAAAGCCTATACAAGGCGTTTCGCTATATTTTTGAAAGGGTATTTCAATATATGGACAATAAACGATTTCAAAAAAAAGACAATGGCTTTATCTGTGGTCACTGCGGCAAGGCGGTAGAACCGCTAGGCTTCACTTCCAGAAATCATTGCCCCTTTTGCCTTTGGAGCTGTCATTTGGATGAATTGCCTGGAGACCGTGCCAGCGACTGCGGTGGGCTGATGGAACCGGTATTTGCTGAACCGGATCCTAAGAAAGGCTATATAATGCATCATCGATGCACCAAATGCGGTGCGCTTCGGCGCAACCGGGCGGCTTATGGACCAAATGTAAAAATACAGCCGGATGATCTGCGAAAAATTATTGCCCTCACAGGCCGGCATGACTGACGGAGATTTTATGATTACCTATAGAAATTTGGAGGCGCAAGAAATTACACTTCCATTGTTCGACGCTTTTCAACGCAGGCAAATTGTGAGAAAATGCTGGCGTAGGGAAGCCAAGCTTTGGGTGATTCGGGATGCTCCGTTTATAGACGAATGGTCGCCGGAGGATTATGCGCTTTTGGTAAAGTGCCTGCAAAATACCGTTGACAGTGGTGGCATCGTGTATGGTGCTTTTTTTGAACAAATGCTAAAAGGATTTGTTTCTGTCGAACCGCAGCTTTTCGGTGGGAGCCATAAATATATGGATCTCACCAGTATCCATGTGTCTGCGGACATGCGTGGAGAAGGAATCGGTCGTGCGCTGTTTCTTATGGCGAAGGCGTGGGCCAGGGAGCACGGCGCCAAAAAACTGTATATATCTGCCCATTCTGCCGTGGAAACCCAGGCTTTTTACAAAGCCATGGGATGCACAGAAGCGGCAGTATATCAACAAGCCCATATAGAATCAGAACCATTCGACTGCCAGCTGGAATGTAATTTAGAGGACGAACGGAGTAAATAATGGTATACGAAAAAGAAATTTTTATCAGTGAATTTATAAGACTTGCCCAGGAATCGGGGCTGGACTGCTTTGGCGATACAGCCATTGGCGCGCGACTGCACTGTATTGCCCAAAATTTAGATGAACAGGGCCGCCGTTTCAATCTTACAGCCATCACACAGCCGGACGAGGTGCTTCGCAAACATTTTATCGACAGTCTTTTTGCGGCAAGAGAGGTGCAGACGCTGCTGGAGGAGGGCCATTCCCAGGGAAATACCCTGCTGGACGTAGGCAGCGGCGGCGGATTTCCCTCCCTGCCTATCGGTGCGGCATTGAGCCAGATACATGTGACCGCTCTAGACAGCACCGCGAAAAAAATTGCGTATATCCAGGATACCGCCGCTCTGTGCGGCATAGAAAATTTTCATACAGTCTGTAGACGTGCGGAAGAAGCGGGACGTGGAGAGATGCGGGAGAGCTTTGCCGTTGTTACAGCCCGTGCGGTAGCGAGACTTCCCATGCTTCTAGAGTTATGCATTCCTTTTGTGCAGCCCGGCGGGCATTTTATTGCTATGAAGGGCAGCAGCGCAATGGAAGAGGAACAGGAGGCACGGCGTGCCGCAGAGCTCTTATCCTGCAAACTTCTGCGCGTTACGCCATATTCCCTGCCTAAGCTGGAAGAAAAGCGATTTTTACTGATTTACAGAAAAATTTCACCTACTTCGCCTACATATCCTCGTTGCGCGGCACGGATTGCAAAAAAAACACTTTGACCGTCATTCCCCTGCAGTACTGGGGAAAATTTTCCAAAGGGCTACAAAAACAAATTTTTAATTCGCCCCTGATTTTCCTTTATATCTTATCCGGCCATGCTATTCTATATGTAGAATTTTTTAAAGAAAAGGATACATAAAAATGGCAGGAACAATGTTTTTTCAAAAAACAAAAAAAGTGCAGGCAGAGGAAAGCACAAAAATTTTTGATGTGCCAGCCCCACGAGAAGATAGCGGACTTTTTTCGTTGGGAGAAAAAAGCCGGGTGCAAATGATTTTTATGCTCTCCCCTGGGGAAATCACTCCTAACCCTTCCCAACCAAGACGATTTTTTACGGAGGATGCAATTTTGCGCCTGGCGGATAGTATCCGTATCCACGGGATCATCCAGCCGCTGGCGGTACGCCGGCCGGAGGGGGGCAGCGGATATGAGCTGGTTGCGGGAGAACGCCGCCTGCGTGCGGCAAAACTGCTGGGACTGGAGCAGGTTCCATGCGTGCTGATGCAGGCCGACAGCGAAGAATCCGCCCATCTTGCAATCATCGAAAATATTCAGCGGGAAAATCTGAACATGTTTGAGCAGGCTGCGGCAATCTACACTCTGATGCAGGTTCATTGCCTTACCCAGGAGAAAATTGCGTCTCAGCTATCTTGTTCCCAGTCTTATGTCGCCAATAAGCTGCGGCTGCTGCGGATCCCGGAAGAAGAACGGGACGAAATTTTGTCCGCATCCCTCACGGAGCGGCACGTGCGTGCATTACTCCGTATTAAGGACAGTACACAGCGCAGAAGTGTGCTGCATACCATCATTCGTCGGGATATGAATGTGGCGGCGACAGAGGAGTATGTGGACAGGCTGATCGCGCAAGCAAAAGAAGCGGAGCGGGAGAGAGGTGAATCCAAAGGCTCGACCCGGCTGATCATCCGGGATGTACGCCTGTTTTATAATACCATTGATCGCGCGATTGAGACGGTACGCACCAGCGGGATTCCAGTGGAAACCTGCCGCCGGGAGACGGGAACGGACACCGAAATTGTAATCCGGATCCCGAAATCGTAAGTTTTATCATAAATTTATACAGTTTTTCGCTTAAAAATATTGACACCAGGCCGGGATGCGTCTATAATGATTACAAATAAAATAAGGAAGTTTGAAGGACATTGTACAATGTGACTGGTGTAAAATGTTTTTCCATCTTATTTTTGTCCCGGCGCGTGGTTGCCGCAAATGTGAAAAGGATCATGGTATAATTATGAAAAACGGTATTTTTTTTGCATACAGCTATTTTTACTTTTACTTTATGGTAAAAGAATTTTGTGCTGCATGAATAGCCGTTTTTTATACAAAAACAAGGAATTTCACGCAGCAGTAGCTGCGTGATTTTTTTGTATGAAAGTATTCCCGCAAAATAGAAAGGATCAAAGCAATGATAGCAGTTTTACGGCAGGACGCCACAGAATCTCAAATAGAAAGCCTGTGTGACTGGTTTCAGGAAAAAGGACTGGATGTACACATTTCCAGAGGCGAATATCAAACCATTATCGGGCTGATCGGCGACACCAGCCGTATCGATACAGACCTTTTATGCGGGCTGAGTATCGTGGAGTCTGCCACCCGGGTTTCTGAACCTTATAAAAGCGCGAACCGGAAATTCCACCCGCGGGACACCGTGGTGAAAATATCTGATACCGTTCGAATCGGCGGCGGCCATTTTGCCATGATCGCAGGGCCGTGCTCTGTAGAAAGCGAGGAACAAATCGTCACGGTGGCAAAAGCTGTCCGGCAGGGCGGCGCCGCTGTGCTGCGCGGCGGCGCGTTTAAACCTCGTACATCTCCCTATGATTTTCAGGGCCTGGGTGCCGATGGGATTCACATGCTGATACAGGCTGGGAAGGCTGCCGGCATGCCCATTATCACAGAAATCATGAACGCATCCCAGTTGGATTTGTTTGAAGAGGTGGATATCATCCAGGTGGGAGCAAGAAATATGCAAAACTTTGATTTGTTGCGGGAACTGGGCCGCTGCGGCAAGCCTATTCTGATCAAGCGAGGCCTGTCCAGTACCATCAAGGAACTGCTGATGAGTGCAGAGTATGTGATGGCAGGGGGCTGCAGTGATGTGATTTTGTGCGAGCGGGGAATCCGTACCTTTGAAACTTATACTAGAAATACATTGGATCTTTCCTGTGTAGCGGTACTACGGGAACGCACGCATTTGCCTGTGGTGGTGGATCCTAGCCATGCTACCGGTGCTGCCCGCCTGGTAACGCCCATGGCAAGAGCCGCTGCTGCTGCCGGCGCGGACGGGATTATGATTGAGGTGCATAACGATCCGTCCGCCGCCTTATGCGACGGGGCGCAGGCTTTAACGCCGGCGCAATTTGCATCTGCTGCGGCAGATGTGCTGGCAGTGCGCAGGGCCCTGGGAATGGAAAAGGATGGAGAAAATTAATATGGTTGTAGGCATAGCAGGACTGGGTCTGATCGGCGGGTCCCTGGCAAAAGCATATAAGGAGTCCGACCAGGATGTGACGGTTCTTGGATTTGACCGGGATACCTCCATCACCCATATCGCCCAAATTGACGGCGCTTTGGATGGAGAACTGACCCGGGAGCGCATTGGAGAATGCGATTTAATTCTCATTGCCCTGTATACGGGAGCAGCCGTGGAGTATTTGGAGAATATTGCTCCATATGTCCGCCCGCAGACTGTGGTGGTGGACTGCTGTGGAACCAAACGCACTATCTGCAAGGCAGGTTTTGCTATCGCAGAAAAGTACGGCTTTATCTATGCTGGGGGCCATCCAATGGCAGGATCCCAGTATTCCGGATATAAATACAGCCGGGCAAATTTGTATCGGGGGGCATCTATGATCCTTGTGCCGTCCCGCTTTGATGATATTCATCTTACTGCCCATATTAAAAGTTTACTGGAGCCGGTAGGATTTGGCCGAATTACTATAACCACGGCAAAGGAACACGATCTTATGATTGCCTTTACTTCCCAAATGCCCCATGTGGTGTCCAACGCCTTTATTAAAAGTCCCACAGCCCGGGCTCATAAGGGATTTTCGGCGGGAAGTTATAAGGATCTGACCCGGGTGGCGTGGCTCAATGAAGAGATGTGGACAGAACTATTTTTTGAAAACGCAGATTATCTGCTTCGGGAAATGGATTATTTTATTGACGCCCTACAGGCATATCGACAGGCTCTGGACAAGGGAGACCGAGAAACAATGAAGCACCTGCTAGCGGAAGGCCGCCGGTGCAAGGAGGAAATAGACGGATAGATGAAAACCATACAAGTACACGCATCCAGGCAGTATGATGTCTGTATCGGAAAAAATATTTTAAAGGATTTAGGCGGGCATATCCGTTCCCTGTTTAGCCCGGAGACCCGCATTGCCGTTGTTACGGACGACACAGTAAACCGTCTCTATGGGGACGCATTGGAAAGGGCCTTGGATGGAATTGACTTTGTTAAGTTTGTATTTCCTGCCGGGGAGAGTTCTAAGTCTATCTCTACCTACAGCGCTTTGCTGGAATTTTTGGCTCAGCATCAGCTGACCCGCACAGACGCCATTCTGGCCTTTGGCGGCGGTGTGGTGGGGGATCTTGCGGGCTTTGCGGCAGCGACATATTTGCGGGGAATCCCATTTATTCAGATCCCAACTACCCTGCTTGCCGCTGTGGATTCTTCCGTGGGAGGTAAAACGGCTGTCGACCTTGCAGCGGGGAAAAATTTATGCGGCGCGTTTTGGCAACCTCACCTGGTATTGTGTGACTATACCCTTTTGGACACCTTGTCCGATGAGGTTTTTGCTGATGGGATGGCCGAGGTAATCAAATACGGCGTTATCCGGAATGCCGCTCTGTTCCAACGGTTGCATCAACCGGTACGACCCGATCCGGAGGACGTGATTGCCGCATGTGTAGCGATTAAACGAGATGTTGTAGAAGCGGATGAACGGGACAGCGGCGTACGTGCGTTACTGAATTTCGGTCATACAGCGGCCCATGGAATAGAACTTTGCTCTGATTATCAGATTTCCCACGGCAGAGCTGTAGCAGTGGGTATGGTCATTGCCAGCCGCGGAGCCTGCAAGCTGGGTTTGTGCCAGGAGGATATAGCAGACCGACTTTGCGAACTGCTTGCTCTGCATCAATTACCTACTCGATGCGACTTTTCTCCTAGACAGCTGGCACAGGCCGCTCTGTCTGACAAAAAGCGGGCCGGCGATACCATTACGCTGATCCTGCCGGAAGAAATGGGCTTGTGTGTTCCCTATAAAATTCCTGTTTCCCACCTGGAAGACTTTTTCTGGGCCGGAATGGAAGCAAAATAAACAGACGCAGACTAGACTAAGAAAGGTATAAGCATAATCATGACTGTCACTGTCAACGGCAAACATCTGACGGGGGAAATCCCGGCAGTTTCATCGAAATCTATGGCCCATCGGCTGCTTATTTGCGCCGCTCTCGCAGAAGAAAAGACAGTAATAGGCTGCAGTGCGCTAAATGAAGATATAGAAGCAACCCGTCATTGTCTGGAAGCAGCTTTTGCCCGTATTTCATATGAGGCGGGCATGTTTACCGTTGTTCCCGAAAGAAAGGGTCACAGAACTGAAATGGACTGCGGTGAGTCCGGTTCTACCCTGCGCTTTCTTCTTCCCATTTTGGGGGCAGCAGGAATAGACAGCACGCTGCATCTGCAAGGCAGGCTGCCGGACAGGCCCTTGTCCCCTCTGTGGGAAGAACTGATACAACATGGATGTATCCTATCAAAGGCAGGCGAAAGTCCTCTTACCATACAGGGCAGGCTTATGCCTGGTTCTTATACTTTGCGGTCCGACGTGTCTTCCCAGTTTATATCAGGATTGCTTTTTGCCCTTCCTCTTTGTAAGGGAGACAGTACCATTACGCTCACAGGGAAAATGGAATCTACCGCTTATGTGGACATGACCTTGTGGGCTTTACAGGTATTTGGCATTTCTATTATACCCACAGCAGATGGGTACGCTGTCCCCGGCGGACAGCAGTACCGCTCGCCTGGAATAATTGACGTGGAGGGAGACTGGTCGGCGGCGGCTTTCTGGGAGGTATGCAACTTTCTGGGAGCGTCGGTGGAAGTGGCTGGCTTGAAGCAAGACTCTCTTCAGGGAGACCGGGCCATTTGTGATGTGCTTAGGGAAATGAAAAAGGGAAACTGTAGGGTGGACGCTTCCGATATTCCGGATTTGATTCCGGTATTGTCGGTGGCGGCTTTGGGCAGTCCCGGGGAGACGGTGATTTACAATGCCGCCCGGCTGCGTTATAAAGAGAGCGACCGGCTTGCCACCTCCGCCTCCATGTTACGTACGTTGGGCGGACAGGTACAGGAATTGGAGGACGGCCTCATCATTCAGGGAGGCGGCGCACTCCATGGCGGGACGGTAGATGCTGCCGGCGACCATCGAATTGCTATGTCCGCTGCTGTGGCCTCTGTTTTGTGCGGAGACGTTACGATTCTCGGCGCACAGTCGGCCAGCAAATCCTATCCGGCTTTTTGGGAGGATTTTGCAAAGCTGGGCGGCAGTGTAGACTACATAAATTAGGAGGTTACTATGGCCAGTATGTACGGAAATAAAATTAAAATATCTATCTTTGGGCAATCTCACTCCCCTGCAATCGGGGTTACTATAGACGGGCTGCCTGCAGGGCTGCCTGTTGATATGGAGGCCCTAAACCGGTTTCTCGCCCGGCGTGCACCGGGACAGAATGCCCTGTCCACCTCCCGTCGGGAAGCGGATGCTCCTGAGTTTTTGTGTGGTTTGTATGAGGGCGTCACCTGCGGAGCGCCTCTTACGGCTATTATCCGCAATACAAACACACGAAGCGGGGATTACGCAAATCTTGCCGACTGTCCCCGGCCGGGGCATGCGGATTATCCCGCTTCTGTAAAATGGAACGGTCGTCAGGATCCCACCGGCGGCGGCCATTTTTCCGGACGGCTTACCGCTCCTCTGTGTATTGCCGGGGGCATTGCCTTACAGCTGCTGGCCCAGCAGGGCATTTGCGTTGGCGCCCATGTTTCACAAATTGAACATGTGCATGATACATCTTTTGACGGTGTGAACGTAAATGTCGATTTGCTGCAAGAGCTACGGGAAAAATCCTTTCCCGTAGTAGACGATGGAGTTGCCCCCTCTATGGAGGCAGCGATTCTTGCTGCAAAGGGAGAGGCCGATTCTGTAGGCGGTGTAGTGGAATGTGCTGCCATCGGTGTGCCTGCCGGCGTAGGGGATCCTATGTTCGATGGACTGGAAAGCCGGCTTGCCACTATGCTTTTTGCCGTTCCTGCGGTGAAAGGCGTGGAATTTGGAGCAGGGTTTGGCTGTGCGTCTATGCGTGGCAGTGATTGCAACGATCCCTATATAATTCGAGATGGTGCGGTGCGTACCACTTCCAACAACAACGGCGGTATTTTGGGTGGTATTGCAAATGGAATGCCCATTTTGGTTCGGGCCGCTTTTAAGCCCACATCGTCCATCGGCATAGAGCAGGACAGTGTGTCCCTTTCCCGGATGGAGCCGCAAAAGCTTATTGTACACGGGCGTCACGATCCCTGTATCGTTTTGCGTGCGGTGCCGGTGGTAGAGGCGGCAGTGGCCCTGGCACTTTTGGACGCAATATTATAAAGAGTGAGGAACTGTTTTATATGGAACTGGATTTAAATACACTGCGAGAGGAAATTGACGCTATAGACCGGGATATAGTAAAATTGTTTTGTTCCCGGATGGAGATTTCCGGGAAGGTGTCTGCCTATAAGGCCCGGCATGGACTGCCGGTACTGGACGCGGCAAGGGAGCGGCAGAAGCTGGCTCAGGTAGCCGGCTTTGCTGGGGAGGACATGGAATCCTACGTTTGCACCTTGTACAATGCTATTTTTGAAATGAGCCGAGCGGAACAGGAAAAACGGATGCATCCTGCGTCGGATACGGTGGACGCGATTCGTCAGGCTTTGGACAATACACCGAAGATTTTCCCTGCCAAGGCCGCGGTAGCTTGCCAGGGAACAGAAGGAGCATATTCCGCCCTAGCCGCGGAAAAGTTGTTCCGTTATCCCCAGCTGCGTTACTATGAAACTTGGGAAGAGGTATTTGAAGCTATCGATTCCGGAGAATGCGCCTACGGTGTACTTCCCTTGGAAAACAGCAACGCCGGGTCTGTCACTCGGGTGTACGACCTAATGATCCGCCATCATGTGCATATTGTACGCAGTACCCGTGTCCATATCGATCACCAGCTTTTGGCAAAGCCGGGCACGAAAGTATCACAGATACGCGAGGTTTTCTCCCATCCGCAGGCGCTCTCGCAGTCCAGGGAATATCTCAGCGGGCTGGGCGTCAAGGTAACTCCCTGTGAGAATACCGCTGTGGCGGCTAAAATGGTGGCGGATTCTCCCAGGGGGGATGTAGCTGCTTTGGCCTCACGCTCCTGTGCGGCTTTGTACGGACTGTACCCGTTGGCTGCCTCCGTACAGGACAATGGCAACAACCACACCCGGTTCATCTGCATTTCTAAGGCGAAGGAAATCTATCCGGGTGCAGACAGGACAAGCATTATGGTGGTAACGCCGCACCGGCCCGGCGCCTTGTACCAGGTAATGTCCCGGTTTAATGCTCTAGGCATCAACCTCATTAAGCTGGAAAGCCGACCGATCCCGGACAGGGATTTTGAATTTATGTTTTATTTTGATCTGGATGTTTCCGTATATGCGAAGGAGTTTTTCCAACTTATGGGTGAACTGGAGCACATGTGCGAAGATTTCCGCTATCTTGGTTCCTACAGTGAAATCGTTTGATCCATAAAGGAGGCTCTATGACATTCGGTCTTTTGGGAGAGCATCTATCTCACAGCTATTCTCCCCTCATTCATTCCATGCTTGGAAAGTATACGTACAAACTCTTTCCTACCCCCAAAGAAGAACTCGCAGCCTTTCTTACAGAAGGGGATTTTAACGGACTCAATGTTACCATTCCTTATAAAAAGGCAGTGATTCCCTATCTTGCAGAACTGTCTCCAAGGGCCCGGAAGCTTGGCAGTGTGAACACGATTCTACGCCGGGCAGACGGCAGTCTATATGGAGACAACACCGATTACGGAGGATTCCGGTACATGCTCCGGGGGAGGGAGTCTCTCATACGTGGAAAAAAGGCGCTGGTGCTTGGCAGCGGCGGGGCATCGGTTACGGCAGTACAGGTGCTGCAGGATATGGGCGCCGGTAAAGTGGTAGTGATCTCCCGTAACGGGGCGAATAATTACGACAATTTAGACTGCCATGCAGACGCGGCTTTTTTGGTAAATACCACGCCTGTGGGGATGTACCCAGATAACGGAGAGGCTGCGGTGGATCTTACCCGCTTGCCAGGACTGCAATGTGTGGCAGATATTATATATAATCCGGAAAAAACAGCGTTGATGCTGCAAGCCAAGTCCTTGGGGATCCCTGCTATCGGTGGGCTTTCTATGCTAGTGGCCCAGGCCAAATTTAGTGCGGATATTTTTCTTGGGAAAAAACAAAAGGATGCTGTTATTGAGAAAATCCGACAGAAGATCAGTGGCCAAATGAAAAATATTGTCCTGATCGGAATGCCTGGATGCGGCAAGTCTATTATTGGAAAGCGGCTGGCAGCAATTCTTGGCAGGGAATGGATCGACATCGATGCCGAAATCGTAAAAGCAGCGGGGAAACCCATTCCCGAAATTTTTCAGCAGGACGGCGAGGAGGCCTTTCGCCGGCTGGAAACCCAATGTGTAGCGCAGGCTGGGAAAAAAAGCGGTTGTGTAATTTCCACCGGCGGCGGCGTAGTTACCCGGCCGCAAAATAAAGATTTGCTCCGGCAAAATGGCACTATTGTGTATATTTGGCGACAGATGACCGAAACTTATAAAGAGCAGTTGGGACTTGGGAAAAAGGGCACGCAAAACCGCCCCCTGCTGGCACAGCATTCTCCAAAGGAACTGGAGCAGCAGCGTCGTCCGTTGTATCTGGCATGGTCGGATGTAAAAATTTTAAATATTGGAATCCAGGAAACGGCATGGCAGCTAATTTCCTTTTTGCGCTTATCTCCTGTGGGAAAGAAAAAATCCCATAAAAAACATAAATGAAAGAAGGACGTACAGATGAAGATACTTGTTATCAACGGACCGAATCTCAATTTGCTGGGACTGCGGGAACCGGACATTTACGGTACGGAAAGCTATCAGGCACTGCTGGATTCCATAGATGAAACCTGCCGCAAGGCAGAGATAGAATATGAGGTGTTTCAGTCTAATCATGAAGGCGCACTGGTAGATAAAATTCAGGAGGCATACGGCAATTTTGATGGCATTGTCATCAATCCGGCGGCGTATACTCACACCAGTGTCGCTATCCTGGACGCTTTAAAGGCAGTTGGCCTGCCTGCTGTGGAAGTGCATTTGTCGGATATCAATCGCCGCGAGTCTTTTAGAAAATTCTCTTATATATCGGCGGCATGCCTCAAAACCATTGCCGGCAAAGGTTTTGCAGGATATTGGGAAGCGCTGCTCTTTTTAAAGGAATATGAAAGGAAGTCCCGGCATGATCTTTGATATACACACCCATTGCTTTCCTGACACCCTGGCTCCACGGGCTATCGGAAAGCTGTCTTTCGCCTCCGGGGGGCTGCAGCCTCATACGGACGGCACTCTGTCTTCTCTGGAGAATTTAATGCGTGCGCAGGGGGTAGACGCCTTTGCTGTGCAAAATATCGCTACCAATCCGGGACAGATGAAAAAGGTGAACGACTTTGCCGCCTCTATGCAGTGTGCTCATGTTTATCCTTTCGGCAGTGTCCATCCGGACGCACCGGACGCACTGGAAGAATTGGAACGGATTGCAGCACTGGGTATGCGGGGAATCAAGCTGCACCCGGATTATCAGGACTTTTTTGTAGATGATCCCAAGATGTTTCCCATTTACAAAAAAGTTTCGGATCTGGGACTTATAATTCTTTTTCACGCGGGGCAGGATTATGGATACAGAGCGCCCTTCCATTGTACCCCTGTGCGGCTGGCAGCCGCGCTTAAGCATATCAACTGCCCGGTAATTGCCGCTCACTGGGGCGGAGCGGGAATGGGAGAAGATGTGTTGCAGCATCTTTGCGGTCTGCCTCTGTATTTTGATCTCTCCTTCGGATATGGAACAAAGCCACGAGCAGAGGCTTTGGATATTATTGAAAGGCATGGAACCCACCGCTTGCTGTTTGGGTCCGACTGCCCCTGGCACACCCCCCAAATGGAGATGCGGCTTCTGGACACCCTGGAACTGTCTGTGGGGGAGCGAGAGGATATATTTTGGAACAACGCCGCAAAACTTTTAGAGCTGGAAAAGGAAAGCTAAGGCTAATATTTATGCAAGCCTCCCGCAAAGGGAGGCTTTTTTTCAGCAAAAGGTCTGCAGCACCGCGCCGATTCGCTCTGCCGCAAAGGAAAGGTCTTTTTCCTTTGGCAAAAATACAATTCGAAAATGATCCGGCCTGTTCCAGTGAAACCCTGTTCCCGGGGTGATGAGAATTCGCTCCCGCTTCAGTAGCCGCAGTGCGAATATATGATCGTCAAAAGCAGGATACCGGCGCAGCTCCACCTTTGGAAATACATAAAAGCCTGCTCTAGGTCGGCAGACACTCACTCCAGGGATTTGGGAGAGTCCTTGGCATACTGCTTCCCGCTGCCGGTAAATTTTTCCGCCAGGCTTCAGCAGCGCCTGTATATCCTCTTCAGCGGCCAGCGCCTCAGGAATAATCGTCTGAGAAGGAACATTGGAACACAGCCGCATAGAAGTAAGCAGATTCATCCCCTGGATGAACCCCTGCTGCCCGGACCAATCCCCACACAGGCACATCCAGCCGCACCGGAATCCCGAAACAAGATGGGATTTGGACAGGCCGTTGAAGCTCACTACCGGGACATCCGGGACGGCGGCTGCCACAGCCACATGGGTATACCTGTCCATGACCAGCCGGTCGTAGATTTCATCAGCAAATAAAATCAAACCATGCCGACAAGCGACTTCCCCGATTTGAGCCAGCAACTCTGGCGGATACAGCGCGCCGGTGGGATTGTTGGGATGAATCAGAACAATTCCCCGGGTTCGCTCAGTAATCTTTCTTTCCATGTCGGCTATATCCGGATACCATCCGGCGGCCTCGTCGCAGATATAGTGAACGGCTCTGCCTCCGGCCAGCCGCACCGCGCTGGTCCATAGGGGATAATCCGGTGCGGGAACCAAAACCTCGTCCTCATTTTCCAAGAGAGCTTGCATAGACATAAGAATCAACTCGCTAACACCGTTGCCAGTATAAACGGTATCTATACCATACGGCTTCATACCTTTTTTTCTGCAGTACGCCATAATCGCCTGGCGGGCACGAAGCAGTCCTTTCGAGTCGGAATATCCTTCCGCTTCTGTCAGACGATTCATATAGGTACGCAGCAGATGCTCCGGTGCCCGCAGTCCAAATGGAGCGGGATTCCCAATGTTCAGACGGAGGATGGGCGCTCCTTGCTTTTCCATTTCATCTGCTGCCTGTTGAAGCGGACCGCGGATTTCATAGTGGACATTTTGCAATTTTGCAGGCAATCCCTGCTCTATCGATAAATTGGTGTACATTGTATTCTAATCCTTTCCTTGGTAAAACAAAAAGTCCTGAACGCATACTGCGTTCAGGACGAAAAATTCCGTGTTACCACCTGATATTCAAAGAAAGCGTTGCCGCTCTCTTTGCACTCTGTCGGCACAAAAATGCCGCTTCTCTGTAACGGGAGAAACCCGTCTGTGCCTAGGGAATGCATCCTTCGGGCAGCGACTCCAAGACTGCTTCGCCGGGGGCAAGCCAAGGATTTGCACCGATTATCCTCTCTCTGCAGACTGCCTATCCGCCTACTCTTTCTTTTCATTGTCTTTTGCATATTGCAGGATCCGTTTTTTTGGTCCGGCTTTTATACTGTATAAACATCATAACATATGTACTTTTCTGTGTCAATGGAAATGATATCCTTCTAAAATCCACGACCCCCGGTTAGGAAGACAAAAATAAAAGAGGGGGGATTATTTCTCCCCCTCTTTTTGGAAATCCCCGCAAACAGATGTATTTTCATACAATCTATTTGCGGGGGATCATCCAACTGTACGACCCACCGTGCCGTGTAAAGCCATAATTAAGAAACCCTGCCCTAAGCAAGGTGGTGTCCTATACCCGCACTTCGTGCTTCCAACATCCGATTCCGCCTGTCACATAAGGAGAGGCGGGCGGGAGGCCTGCATTCCCGTTTTGGGGTCGAACTCCATGAATCAACTGTGGGTTTAATTAAAAACTTTATCACAAACACCGCAGGCTGTCCGTTTATTTATTCGTCGTCTGCCTCGGCGCCTTCATCGTAATCAATATCGGCAAATTCATCGTCAAAAATGTCAGCGATCCGGTCAAACTCTTCGTCATCCTCAATAGATACCAGAACGTCTTCTCCATCTTCGTCTTTTTCGCCGCGCAGAACAATATATTCTGTAGCCTCTTTATCGTCGTCTGTGCAGGGAATGAGAGCGTAGTACGTAACGTCATCTACCTCTACCGTTCCGATCAGCTCGTAATCATCCTCGTTGCCTTCTTCATCGGTGAGTGTGAAAACATCACTCTCAAAAAGTTCGTCTGCCATGTTTAATCTCCTTTGTTGATAGAGTTTGCTTGCTACTATTATTTTATACATTCGGGTCCTTTTTGTCAAGTATAAAAAGCAGCCGTTTTCCGACAGGAGAGGAAATTCCTGCCGGCTTTTGGCATATCAAGCCAACGCATCCTTATTTTCCTGCCTTTGTTGTTTCCAGCGCGCGAATTCTATCTCGCAGATATGCTGCTTCTTCAAAGCGCAGTTCCTTTGAAGCCTTTTGCATTTCCTCACGCAGCCGCTGTATTTCCGCCTCCATTTCCTGACGGGTAAGATGTTTTTTCTTTCCTTTTTTGGGCGTATCTTCCGCAGCGCTGATTTTAATCAGTTCGCTAATTTGTTTTTTTATAGTTGTCGGCGTGATGCCGTGTTCTTCGTTATATTTTTGCTGAATTTTCCGCCGGCGTTCTGTCTCACTCATAGCGCGCTGCATAGAACCGGTGATCTTGTCCGCGTATAAAATTACTTTTCCGCCGGCGTTTCGGGCCGCGCGGCCGATAATCTGAATCAAGGAAGACTCGCTGCGTAAGAATCCTTCTTTATCCGCGTCCAAAACTGCTACCAGCGTTACCTCCGGCAAGTCGATGCCTTCGCGCAGCAGATTGATACCGACCAGAACGTCGAACACTCCCATACGCAAGTCTCGGAGCAGTTCGCTGCGTTCCATAGTATCTACGTTGTGGTGAATATACTTCACCCGTATTTCCTGTGCATCCAGATATTCGGTAAGATCTTCCGCCATTTTTTTGGTAAGCGTGGTAACCAGCACACGCTCTCCTTTTTCTACCCGGAGGCGAATTTCTCCCAGTACGTCGTCTACCTGGGTAGCGACGGGACGTACTTCCACCTGTGGGTCCAACAATCCTGTAGGACGGATAATCTGTTCCACAATAGCTTCGGCGTGGCTTCGCTCATACTCCGCCGGGGTAGCGGACACCATGACCACCTGGTTCAGTTTGCTCTCAAATTCTGCAAAATTCAGGGGCCGGTTGTCATATGCGGACGGCAAACGAAAGCCGTAATCTACCAGATTGGTTTTGCGGGCATGATCTCCCCCGAACATACCCCGTACCTGGGGGATCATTACGTGAGATTCATCAATAAACAGCAAAAAATCCTTTGGGAAATAATCCAGCAGGGTATAAGGAACGGCCCCAGCTTCCCGCCCTGCAAGGATACGGGAGTAATTTTCGATACCGGAGCAAAATCCGATTTCCCGGAGCATTTCCATATCATAACGAGTGCGCTCTTCAATCCGCTGTGCTTCCAGGAGCTTACCCGCTCCCTCAAAATAGGCAATTCGTTCTTCCAATTCCTTTTCAATTTTACCCAGCGCTTTTTCCATTTTGCTGTGGTTTACTACGTAATGGTTCGCAGGATAAATGGCGGCATAATTCAAATTCTGCAGGATTTTGCCGGTTAGAGGATCAAATTCCGATACGCGGTCAATCTCATCCCCGAAAAATTCCACCCGGATGGCCTTGTCCGTCTGGCTAGCGGGAAAAACTTCCAGGGTGTCCCCCCGCATACGGAAAGTATTACGGATAAAATTCATATCATTTCGATTGTAACTAACGTTGATCAGCCGTTTGGCCAGCTCATCCCGCTCCATTTGCATACCAGGACGCAGGGCCAGCACCTGTGCGGCATATTCCTCCGGGGGGCCTAGGGAATAGATACAGGACACGCTGGCTACGATAATTACATCCCGCCGCTCAAACAGAGCGCTGGTTGCACTGTGGCGTAGTTTATCAATTTCATCGTTGATGGACGAGACCTTTTCAATATACATATCCTTTCCGGGGATATATGCTTCCGGCTGATAATAGTCGTAGTAGGACACGAAATATTCCACCGCGTTATTTGGGAAAAACTCACGAAATTCACTGCAGAGCTGTGCCGCAAGTGTTTTATTATGTGCGATTACAAGCGTTGGCCGGTTCATTCTGGCGATTACGTTTGCCATGGTGAAGGTTTTTCCGGACCCGGTGACACCCATGAGCACCTGGCCTTTCATGCCGCACTCCAGTCCCCGAACCAGACTGTCAATCGCCTGTGGCTGGTCGCCGGTAGGCTTATAGGAGGATACAAGTTCAAAATGGTCCATTGGGGCCACCTCCTTCAATTTGATAAATTTAGTATACCACGCTTTTATATAAAAAGAAAGAGGGAGCGCCTGGAAAAACCAGGCGCTCCCAAAAACCTGCGCGGCTTTAAATATGGATAATACCAAACACATCCAGTACAGAGGATAAAAGAATCAGAAGTGTAAATATCGGAGCAATATATTTGATCATAACGGTAAAAAGCGTTTTTCTTTTGAATGGACCGCTTTGTTCCATTTCTGCGATCAGCGTTTTGGGCTTTAAGAAGTAGCCTACAAAGACACAGGTCGCAAAAGCCACCAAGGGCATAATTACGCTATTGCTCAGAAAATCAAAAAGATCCAGGAACTGCATACCGATGATTTGGACGGTACTCCACGCACTATACCCAAGGCAGGATAAAAGTCCCAGAGCCACGCAGATTCCAAAGACCAGCAAGCATGCAGGCCGCCGCCCGATTCCAAGCTTATCCCGGAAAATGGAAACAATGGTTTCCATAAGGGAAATAGCGGAGGTCAGCGCTGCAAACAGAACCATCAGAAAAAATGCTGTACCAATAAAAGCACCGCCGGGCATAGATTTAAAAACCTTAGGCAGCGTTACAAACATCAGTCCGGGTCCCTGACTCAGAGCAGCTTCATCTCCTCCTGAGAAGGCAAAAACCGCTGGGATGATCATCAGTCCCGCAAGAAATGCTACGCCTGTATCGAACAGTTCAATCTGTCTTGCAGATTTTTCCACCCGAATGTCTTTTTTCATATATGAACCAAAGGTAATCATAATTCCCATAGCTAGAGACATGGAATAGAACAACTGTCCCATAGCGGCCACTACCGTCATAATGGAGAATTTGGAGAAATCAGGCCGCAAGTAATATATGACCCCATCAATAGCGCCGTCCATGGTGCAGATGGTATAAATACTGATACCGAGAATCAGCGTTATAAGTATCGGCATCATGATTTTGCTGACTTTTTCAATGCCTTTTTCCACACCAAACAAAACGATAATCGCCGTAATTCCCATAAACAGCAAAAACCAAACGATAGGCTCCGCTGTTTTACTGATATAAGCTCCGAAATAAGCATCGTTCGCCATAGCAGCGCCCTGCCCGGTAACAAATCCGGCCAGATATTTCATCACCCATCCTCCGATTACAGAGTAATAGGGCAAAATGATCATGGGAACAGCAGAGGCAATATACCCTAAAAAGGAGAACCGCTTATGCAGGGATTGAAACGCACCGATGGCGCTGAGCCGTGTTTTTCTTCCCAGAGCAATTTCGGCAAGCATAAGAGAAAATCCAAAGGTAGTTGCCAGCAAAATATATACAAGCAAAAAAATTCCACCGCCATACTTGGCTGCCAAATACGGAAACCGCCAAATGTTTCCAAGCCCGACAGCAGAACCTGCCGCCGCCAGAACAAATCCGATTTTTCCCGAAAAGGAACTTCTTTTGTGTTCCACAGGTTGTGACCTCCCCATATGTTTATAAAAGCGGTTCCAGCCGGTGGACCGCCCCAAATAGTACTTATTTTATTATACACATATTCGTCAAAAACACAACCTTTTATTACAATCTTACAGAATTGATATGTAGAATGGCGTCGTTTTTGCAAAGCAGCGTTATATATGCTGCGTGGCAAAATAATAGTAGATTTTCTGTTCTTTCTATGATACAATATATACGTATATGTACATACCAGGAGGCGTTCATGAACTTACTACATATGAAATATGCCGTGGAAATTGCAGAGGCCGGTTCCATCAATAAAGCTGCGGAAAGACTTTATGTGGGGCAGCCGAATTTGAGCCGCGCTGTAAAGGAATTGGAAACCTCGCTGGGTGTAGCCATTTTTGACCGTTCCTCCAAGGGGATGTTTCTCACACCGGATGGAGAAGTATTCATTCGTCTGGCCAAAAACATTCTGAAACAGGTTGACGAAGTGAAGGGGATGTTTCAAAAAGATGCGGTGCGCAAAAAGCGTTTTTCCATTTCCGCTCCCCGAGCCAGCTATGTGGCCGATGCCTTTGCAAAATTTTCCAGACTTTTAGGCGATGATGCAGAAGTGGAACTTTTTTATAAAGAAACCAATTCCATGCGGGCGATTAAGAATATCCTCCAGGAGGATTATAAGTTGGGAATCGTCCGGTATGCAGAAGCCTACGACAAATATTATAAGGCCATGATAGACGAAAAAGGGCTTGTATGCGAAATGATTACGGAGTTTCGCTATGTGCTGGTGGCAAGCAGGGAAAGCCCCCTTGCCAGAAAAGGAAGTATTACCTATGATGATTTGGAAAGCTATATAGAAATAGCCCATGGGGATCCGTTTGTCCCGTCGCTTCCTCTGGCAGAGGTGAAAAAAGAAGAACTGCCAGACAACATTCGCCGGCGAATCTGTGTATTTGAGCGGGCCAGCCAGTTTGAATTGCTCACACAAAATCCAGACACATTTATGTGGGTATCACCGGTTCCAGAGGAACTGCTGGAGCGATACGGACTGGTACAGCTGGATTGCAGCGAGAACCAGCGTGTGTACAAAGATGTTTTGATTCATAAAAAGGAATATACCTTGTCTGAATTGGATAATTTGTTTATCTCCGAATTATGCAAGGCAAAACGAAATGTATTTGCATAAAAAGCCCCTACAGGGGCTTTTTTCTATCTCGCCCTACTGCTATTGCTCCCTAATAATACAGAAGATTCCATTCAACATGGGGTATATCGATAAAGATAATACCGATATAACAAAGAGGCATTTCACAAAGAGCGCGAATTTTGTTAAAATATTGCAGTACAAGGGAAACACAGCATTGGAAGGGAGGCATCGTTTTGCAAAACCGTGAAATATCCCGGGCTACCCTTGGAAGGATTCCGTCTTACCTGCAGTATTTGAAAACTTTGCCGCCGGGGGTCCAAAATATTTCCGCTACCACCATTGCTAAAGAGCTTGGGCTGGGAGAGGTACAGGTTCGTAAGGACCTGAGTTGCGTCAGCGGCGCAGGCAAGCCAAAAATCGGCTACAATGCCGCAGAACTTGCCGACAGCCTGGAAACCTATCTCAGTTGTAAAAACGGTGGTGCTGTAATTGTTGGCGCAGGGAAACTGGGCCGAGCACTGCTGGACTACAGCGGATTTGCAGGATATGGATTAGAAATTTTGGCCGCCTTTGACCGTGCAGTAGAAGCGGAAGAAAAAAGCGAAATGGGCAAACGGATTCTGCCAATGGACAGATTGGAGGATTTCTGTAAGACCCATGCGGTACAGATTGGGATTATTGCCGTGCCCGCAGGGGAAGCGCAAAATGTATGCAGCCGGTTGGTAGAAAACCGCATACGAGGAATCTGGAGCTTTGCACCCTGCAGCCTTACAGTGCCGGAAGAAGTCCAAATAGAATATGAGAATATGGGATTGGCATTGGCACATTTAAAAATACAAATCCAGTAGGAAAGCATAGGAGGATAGAAATGGAAAAAGAAAGAAAGAAAGTAGAGAATGTGGAAAGCCTGGAAGAGGCGCTAGGAAGAGTAAGAGCGGCACAGGCAGCATACGCAAAGTACAGTCAGGAAGAAGTAGATAAAATCTTCTTCGCAGCAGCATCCGCGGCAAACAAACAGAGGATACCGCTGGCAAAAATGGCAGTGGAAGAAACAGGAATGGGCGTAGTAGAAGATAAGGTAATCAAAAATAACTACGCATCGGAATACATATATAACGCATATAAAAATACGAAGACATGCGGGGTAATCGAGGAAGACAAAGCATACGGGATCCAGAAGATCGCAGAACCCATCGGAGTAGTGGCAGCGGTAATCCCTACCACTAACCCAACGTCAACGGCAATCTTTAAGTGCCTGCTGGCTCTGAAAACCCGTAACGGTATCATCATCAGCCCCCATCCCCGAGCAAAAGAATGCACCATAGCGGCAGCCAGAATCGTATTGGAAGCAGCAGTGGCAGCCGGGGCGCCGGAAGAAATCATCAGCTGGATTGATGTGCCGAGCCTGGATATGACGAATCTGATTATGAAGGAAGCGGATATCATCCTGGCAACAGGAGGCCCGGGAATGGTAAAAGCCGCATACTCCAGCGGAAAGCCCGCAGTAGGTGTAGGCGCGGGAAATACCCCGGCAATTATCGACGATACCGCCGATATTCTGCTGGCCGTGAACTCCATCATCCACTCCAAAACCTTTGACAACGGTATGATCTGTGCATCCGAACAGTCCGTAATCGTGCTGGATAAGGTGTATAAAGCAGTGAAAAAGGAATTTGCAGACAGAGGCTGCTATTTCCTTTCTGCTGAAGAGACGGAAAAGGTACGGAAGACTATTATCATCAACGGGGCATTGAACGCGAAAATCGTAGGCCAGTCCGCCCATACCATCGCCAGTCTGGCAGGTGTGGATGTGCCGGAAAAAACCAAAATTCTTATCGGAGAAGTGGAAAGCGTAGATATCAGTGAAGAGTTTGCCCATGAAAAACTGTCTCCCGTACTGGCAATGTACAAAGCCAAGAATATCCAGGACGCTTTTGCAAAGGCGGAACAGCTGATTGCAGACGGAGGATACGGCCATACTTCTTCTATCTATCTGAATGCGTCTACCGAACAGGCTAAACTGGATGAGTTCGCAGCGCGGATGAAAACCTGCCGAATCCTTGTGAACACCCCATCCTCTCACGGCGGTATAGGAGATTTGTATAACTTTAAGCTGGCGCCGTCCCTGACACTGGGCTGCGGATCCTGGGGAGGCAACTCCGTATCGGAAAACGTAGGGGTGAAACACCTGATCAATATCAAGACTGTTGCAGAAAGAAGGGAAAACATGTTGTGGTTCCGGGCGCCTGGAAAGGTATATATGAAGAAGGGCTGCCTGCCCGTTGCACTGGATGAACTGAAAGCGGTGATGGGCAAAAAGAAGGCGTTCATCGTAACGGATAACTTCCTGTATAAGAACGGATATACAAAAGCTATCACCGATAAGCTGGACGAAATGGGAATCCAGCACACCACCTTCTTTGACGTAGAGCCAGATCCCACCCTTGGGTGTGCAAAACGTGGAGCAGAGCAGATGCGCGCATTCCAGCCGGATACGATCATCGCCCTGGGAGGCGGCTCCGCAATGGATGCGGCAAAGATTATGTGGGTGCTGTATGAGCATCCCGAAGCAGACTTTATGGATATGGCGATGCGGTTTATCGATATCCGCAAACGTGTATACACATTCCCGAAGATGGGAGAGAAGGCATACTTTATCGCAATTCCCACATCGGCGGGAACAGGCTCGGAGGTAACGCCCTTCGCAGTAATCACAGATGAGAACACAGGTGTAAAATATCCCCTTGCAGACTATGAACTGATGCCGAATATGGCGATTATCGATGCAGATTTGCATATGTCGGCACCAAAGGGTTTGACGGCAGCATCGGGAATCGACGCGGTAACCCATGCAGTGGAAGCATACGCGGCTATGCTGGCGACAGACTATACGGATGGACTGGCGCTGCAGGCATTGAAGACCATATTCGAATATCTGCCCAGAGCATATGACAATGGACAGACGGATGCGGTGGCAAGAGAGAAGATGGCGAATGCTGCAACCATGGCAGGTATGGCGTTTGCAAATGCATTCCTAGGGATCTGCCACTCTATGGCGCACAAGCTGGGGGCGTTCCATCATCTGCCGCACGGTGTGGCAAACGCATTGATGATCGACGAGGTAATTCGGTTCAATGCATCGGAGAGCCCGGTGAAGATGGGAACCTTCTCCCAGTATGACCATCCGCATACGCTGGCGCGGTATGCAGAGATTGCGGACGCGTTGGGATTGGGAGGCAAGACGGACACAGAGAAGCTGGAGAGACTGATTGCAGCTATTGACGAACTGAAGGAGCGGGTAGGAATCAAGAAGACGATTCGGGACTATGTGCCGGACGAGGAGGACTTCCTTGCACGTTTGGACGACATGGTTGAGCAGGCCTTTGACGACCAGTGCACTGGTGCCAATCCCAGATATCCTCTTATGGCTGAACTTCGTCAAATGTATCTTAATGCTTATTTTGGTCAACATACTGAACTGTAAAA
>CANRVI010000008.1 GCA_947643245.1 uncultured Clostridia bacterium
AACTTCGTCAAATGTATCTTAATGCTTATTTTGGTCAACATACTGAACTGTAAAAGAAAGGTTGGGTGTTGCTATGAACTTGGATCGCATGATCGCTGTCAGAAATAACAAAACCATCTATAGGGATGGAGAGCGCTGTCTGAAGGTGTTTCAGGAGGACTATTCCAAGGCGGACGTGCTGAACGAGGCGTTGAACCAGGCACGGATTGAGGAGACAGGGCTGAACATTCCAAAGATTTTGGAAGTTAGTATGGTGGAAGGAAAGTGGGCCATTGTTTCCGAATATATCAAGGGAAAAACGCTGGCACAGCATATGCAGGAAAACCCCAAAGAAAAGGAACAGTATCTGAATCTGTTTGTAGGCTTGCAATTGGAAATGCATAGCAAAACTTGTCCGATGCTGGGCAAGCTTAAGGATAAGATGAATCGAAAAATCAGCCAGACAGAGCTTTCTGCCACAGTACGTTACGATCTGCACACGCGACTGGAGGCAATGCCGAAGCACAATAAGGTATGCCACGGAGATTTCAACCCGTCCAATATCATTATTGGGGAGGACGGCGTGCCCTATATACTAGACTGGTCGCATGCGACTCAGGGCAATGCTTCTGCAGATGTGGCAAGAACCTATTTGCTCTTCTGGCTTGCAGGTGATATTGCCGGAGCGGACAGATATCTGGAGCTGTTCTGTGAAAAGAGCAATACAGCAAAGCAGTACGTACAGAAATGGATGCCTATTGTGGCGGCTTCTCAATTGGTAAAGGCTAACGAAAACGAACGGGAATTCTTGTATTCCTGGATCAATGTAGTAGATTACGAATAAAGGACTGGAGGGTATCAGTTATGAAAATTACAGTTTGTATTGGTTCATCCTGCCACATCAAAGGATCCCGCCAGGTGGTGGAGCAGCTGCAGTATCTCATTCACGAGCATGATCTTGGCGATAAAGTAGAGCTTGCAGGTACCTTTTGCATGGGCAAATGTCAGGAGGGCGTCTGCGTCACTGTAGACGATGCATTCTTTTCCGTAACTCCTGATACGGTAAAAGCGTTTTTCCAGGAAAATGTAGCCGCAAAAGCGTAAATATGTCTATTATACCAGGCGCCCTAGGGCGCCTGGTAATCCATCCACAGAGAGGTTATACATATGATTATACAAATCTGCGTAGGCTCCTCCTGCTATCTGAAAGGCTCACAGGATATTGTGGCGCTGTTTGAAGCCGCTGTGGCAGAGCATGGACTGGATGCCGACGTTACCCTTGCCGGAAGCTTCTGCACCGGCAAGTGCAACCGGGAAGGAGTCACCGTCGTAATTGACGATACTGTACATACCGGGATTACGAAAGAAAATTTCCAAGCATTCTTTGCAGAGAATGTGCTTCGTCCTCTCTCTGCAGAAAGGAACTGATCTATGGATTGCCTTACCTTAAAAAAATCCAACTGTAAAAACTGTTATAAGTGTATCCGCCACTGTCCGGTAAAATCGATTCGCTTTTCCGGAAATCAGGCGTATATTATTGGCAATGAATGCATTTTGTGCGGACATTGCTTTGTAGTATGTCCCCAGGATGCCAAACAAATTGTGGATGAAACGGAAAAGGTGCGGGTATTGCTGCAAAGCGGCGATCCGGTAATTGTCAGTCTTGCGCCTTCCTTTGTAGCCAATTATGAAGGAGTGGGCATCGGCGCTATGCGTGACGCCCTGAAGCAGCTGGGCTTTTATGATGCAGAGGAAACCGCCGTCGGCGCTACTATCGTAAAAAACGAATATGAGCATATGATAAATGAACAGCAGCGGGATGTGATTATTTCTTCCTGCTGTCATTCTATCAACCTGCTGATTCAAAAGTATTTTCCCGCACAGCTTCCTTATCTGGCAGATATCCTCTCCCCCATGCAGGCGCACTGTCAGGATATTAAGCGCTGGTATCCAAACGCCAAGACGGTTTTCATCGGCCCCTGTGTCGCAAAGAAAGATGAAGCAGCCTTTTACGAGGGAATTGCAGACGCAGTGCTTACCTTTGATGAGCTTACCCGATGGCTGCGGGAGGAAAATATTGAGCTGCGCCGGGAAATGGACGCAGACGAAAACAGTCTTGCCCGTTTTTTCCCCACCACCGGCGGGATTTTAAAAACGATGCTGCAGGATAATCCTACATATTCCTATATGGCTATTGATGGTGTAGAAAACTGTATAGCAGCCTTGCGAGATATTGCAGAAGGAAAGATTCATCGCTGTTTTATCGAGATGTCCGCCTGTGTAGGCAGCTGTGTAGGTGGACCGGTTATGGAGAAATTCCACCGCTCACCTGTACAGGATTATATGGCGGTGTCTCGTTTTGCCGGCAAAAAGGACTTTGCAGTGGATCAGCCAGATGCTGCTTTCCTGCAGAAAACCTTTGCCGCAATACCACGGAAAAACCAGATGCCCTCTGAAAATGAAATTGGAGATATTCTCCGGCAGATGGGCAAACATACACCGGCGGATGAGCTGAACTGCGGTTCCTGCGGGTACAATACCTGTCGGGAAAAGGCCGTGGCTATCTACCAGGGAAAGGCGGAGGTTTCTATGTGTCTGCCTTATCTGAAGCAGAAACCTTCTCCGACAACATTGTCCGCAACACCCCGAACGGTATCATTGTACTCAATGAAAAGTTAGAGGTACAGCAAATCAATAAGGTGGCCTTGAAAATCATGAACCTGCGCAGCGCAGCCGACGTGTTGGGAGATGGGGTCATCCGAATTTTGGACCCGAAAGACTTTGTGGAAGTGCTGCAAAAGGGCAGAAATATCCGAGACCGTCGGGTATATCTGGCAGAATACGACAGATATGTGGAAGAAACCATTGTATACGATAAGGAATATAGGCTGCTTGTATGTATCATGCGGGATGTGACGGAAGAAGAAACCGCTAGGGAGAAGAAAGAAAGCATCAGCCGCCAGACAGTGGAGGTTGCAGACCGGGTGGTAGACAAACAAATGCGTATTGTGCAGGAGATTGCTTCTTTGCTGGGAGAAACAGCCGCTGAAACGAAAATTGCCTTGTCAAAGTTAAAGGAGTCTATCAGCGATGAATAATTTGTGTGCTGATATCGGCTGGAAAAGTATTAACCATGAAGGAGAGCAACTCTGCGGGGATCATGTGGATATCGTGGAGCAGGGGGACAATTCCACTGTCATTGTGCTGGCAGACGGGCTGGGCAGTGGAGTGAAAGCCAGCATTCTTTCCACACTAACCTCCAAAATTATTTCTACTATGATGGCGGAGGGACTGCCGTTGGAGGAATGCGTGGCTACCATTGCGGCCACTCTTCCCATTTGCTCCACCAGAGGTGTGGCATACTCCACTTTTACGATTATACATTTGATAGAAAACGAGCGGGCGGAGCTGATCCAGTATGACAATCCCCAAGTGATTCTGCTGCGGGACTGCAAAAATTTTGAATATCCCAGAAGTGAGCTGAATATTGACGGCAAGAAAATTTATAAGTCTGTGATTGACCTGCAGGAAAACGATATTTTTATTGCAATGAGCGATGGGTGTCCCCATGCAGGAATTGGCCTTGCCTACAATTTCGGCTGGAAACGGGAAAATATCATTGATTTTATGGAAACTTTCGCCCATGTGGGGTACACTGCAAAAACACTTTCTACCATGCTGGTGGACGAATGCAATAAGCAGTATGGGTATCGCCCCGGCGATGACGCTACTGCCTGTGTAATCCATATCCGCCGCCGTGCTCCTATGAATATTCTGTTTGGTCCCCCCCGAAATCGGGACGACTGTAATCGAATGATGTCGTTGTTTTTCTCTAAAGAAGGCAAGCACATCGTTTGCGGCGGTACCACCTCTACTATTGCATCCCAGTACCTTGGGAAACCGCTTAAGGCGAGTTTGCATTTTGATCACAGCGATGTGCCGCCTATCGCGGAGATAGAAGGGATAGACCTGGTGACCGAAGGGGTGATCACCATAAACAAGGTGATCGAATACGCCAGAGATGTACTGGATAAGAATGAGCTGTACGAGCATTGGAGTACAAAGCGAGACGGCGCGTCCATGATTTGTCGTTTGCTGTTTGAGGAGGCGACGGATATCAACTTTTATGTAGGGCGGGCGGTCAATCCGGCCCACCAGAATCCTGAGCTGCCCATTACATTCAATATTAAAATGAATTTGGTAGAGGAGCTTACCGACTGCTTGCGGCAGATGGGTAAACGTATCAAGGTAAGCTACTTCTAAAGGAGATACAGAAATATACAATGAGAAAATTCGATACAAAAGTCCAGCATTTGAAATATAAAGTTTTGCGGGAGGTAGCAAAACAAGCTTGGGACGACACCCTCCTGGACAATCTGCTGGAAATTCCCAAAAAAATCGTACCCGGAAATATGCCAACTATGCGCTGCTGCGTATATAAGGAACGCGCGATTCTGGGGGACCGGGTAAGACTTGCCATGGGGGGAGACAAGGAGAACCCCAACGTGATTGAGGTAATCGAGACGGCTTGTGACGAATGCCCAATGGGCGGATACGAGGTTACCAACTCTTGCCGAGGCTGCCTTGCGCATCGGTGTGAGGACGTGTGCCCCAGGGGCGCGATTTCCTTTGACCACAATCATGTGGCCCATATTGATAAATCCAAGTGTGTAGACTGTGGCGCCTGTGCAAAGGTGTGCCCCTATACGGCGATTGTCAATCGAAAACGTCCATGTGAAAACGCCTGCAAAATCAAGGCGATTTATATGAACGAAAATAAGGCCGCCGCCATTAACAACGATAAGTGTATATCCTGTGGGGCGTGCGTGTATCAGTGTCCGTTCGGCGCTATTATGGATAAATCCTATATTTTAGATGTGATCGACATTATCAAAAAGAGCGAAAACAATCAAAAATATAAAGTGTATGCCGTAGTAGCTCCGTCCATTTCCAGCCAGTTCCGATATGCAAAGTTGGGACAGGTAATCAGCGGTCTGAAGAAACTTGGATTCCATGCTGTAGTAGAGGCGGCTCTGGGGGCAGATATGGTTGCCTGGGCCGAATCGGAAGAGTTGGCCGAAAAGGGATTTCTCACCAGTTCCTGCTGTCCGGCCTTTGTAGACTATATTGAGAAGTTTTTCCCGGATCTTAAGGAATTTGTATCCCACAATCTTTCTCCTATGGCCACCATTGCGAAATATATCAAAGAGCAGGATGCTCCCTGCAAAATTGTATTTATCGGTCCCTGCACCGCCAAAAAGGCAGAAGTGCAGAAAGAGGCTGTCCGGCAGTATGTGGATGTAGCTATGACTTTTGAGGAACTGCAGGCGCTGTTTGACAGCAAAGATTTAGAAATTACCGAGCTGGATGAGGACGTGTTGGATAACGCTTCTTACTTTGGCAGAATTTTTGCCAGATGTGGAGGCTTGGCCGATGCGGTAGCCGAAGGGCTGAAAGAACATGGTTTGGATAAGGACTTTCAACTGAAGGCCCTTTCCTGTGACGGTATCGAGGCGTGCCGTACCGCTCTAATGAAGAAAAGCAAAAATGTCCTGGATGCCAACTTTATCGAGGGAATGGCCTGTATCGGCGGCTGTATCGGCGGCGCCGGCTGTCTTACCCACGGAGAGAAAAACAAGGCTGAGGTGGACAAATACGGCAAAGAAGCATACGAGAAAACCATTACGGATGCCATTTCCATGCTGAAATAAATGGGAATGGGAAAGGCTCCCGCTAAGGCGAGAGCCTTTTTACTATGCATTGAAAAGGAGAAAGGAGTGATAGTAGGTAGAATGTATCTCTCTCCCAGTCACATTATTGGGAACGCGCTTGTGTCTGGCTGTCTAAATAGGACTGTAAAATCAACGTGGCAGACAGCTCGTCCACCGCTTTTTTTCGTTTTTCACCCCGCACATTGATTTCTGACAAAATCTCGTGGGCATTTACAGTGGTGAGCCGTTCGTCCCATAAAATTACAGGCAGGCCCGTCCTCTGTTCCAGCATGCCTGCAAAGATGCGGCATTTTTCGCTCCGGGCCCCTTTCGTTCCGTCCATGTTTACCGGGTCCCCGATTACAATGCCCGCCGCCTCCCGGCGCTTGGCGGCTTGTGCAACACCCTCCACCGTTTTACGCATACTTTTCGATACCACGCATCCGGCGCCAAACGCCATTTTCCCAGCGCTTACTGCAAGGCCTGTGCGGGTATCTCCGTAATCGACTCCCAGCAGAATTCCCGTCATCGTCCACTCTCCCGCATCTCCGCCGCAAAATCCTTTACCTGCTGCAGTGTAGGCACAGAGGGAACGGCGCCTTCTTTTGTAACGGACAGGGCTGCGTCATAAGTAGCAAAGCGTGCCGCCTCTAAAATATCTCCTTTTTGCATATAGGCATATGAGAGGGCCGCGGTGAAAACATCTCCCGCTGCGGTGGTATCCACTGCCTGCACTTTGTGGGCGGGCACTAAGTGATAATACTTGCCGTCATATACAAAGGATCCTCTGCTGCCAAGCTTAATCACCACATATTTTGTCTCTGTCACTCCCGCGAGATGAATAGCGGCTTTCAGACAGTTTTCTACGCTGTCCGGTACGATACCGGTCAGAGCGGCACATTCTGTTTCATTGGGGGATAATATTTCTGCTCTGCCTAAATTTTCAAGGGAAAACCCAGGACGTACAGGTCCTGCGTCTACGAACAAGGGAATGTCGTTTTCTCTGGCGAATCGGGCGGCAGCAAAAACCGCCTCATCCGGAATTTCCAGCTGGACAAACACTCCGTCTGGATAACAGGTAAAGGCCTCTTCTACATTTTCGGCGGACAGTGTGCCGTTTGCTCCCGGATATACGATGATCCGGTTAGCACCATCCTCTTCTTCTACCAAAATAGAGGCAAGTCCGGTGGGGGATTCGGTATCTTGAAACACAAACCGGGTGTCGATCCCTTCTTCTCCATAAATTCGTTTCAGTCGTGCGCCGTTTTCGTCCCGGCCAACCTTAGCGCAAAAAACTGCGTCTGCACCAAGACGGGCAAATGTTACCGCGCTGTTGGATCCTTTTCCTCCGGCTACATATTTACAGGATGCACTTTCCAGCACTGTTTCCCCTTGTTGGGGCAGCCGTGCCATACGCTGGACAAAATCAATATTGGCCGAGCTTACGACGAGTATTCTGTGTTTCATAGGAGATTCCTCCTCTTTATATAATTGCTTTTAGTATACTATGAATTTTATTGAGATGCAAGGCGTAGTTTGTAAAGTTTTGGGGAATCATTTAATGTAAATGCATTGATTTATTCATATCTGCTATGTATAATAATAACAATTTCCTGCCGACGGCAGGGAAAAAGATTACTGTGAGGGAGTAGCCGACATGTTTGCGGCAGAGCTACAAACATGTGGATTGTCAACAACACTGGTCTGCACAAGCGGACTTGGCAATCCTTCATTCGCCAGACTCACAAATGAAAAGAAAGAAGGAGTATTCTGGTGAAACTGTATCAAGCAGAAACAAAAGAAGTTCTGCGTCATGTGGGAAGCAGTATGGACGGCCTGGATGTGGGAGAGGCGAAAAAACGCCTTTGGGCAAACGGAAAGAACCGGCTGCAGGACGGAAAAAAGAAATCCCTGTTCAGCAAGCTTTGGGAGCAAATTCGGGATCCCATGATCCTGGTGCTGATTGCCGCAGCAATCATATCCGGCGCTTTTGGAGAAATCGCGGATATGGTCATTATTCTGGTCGTAGTAGTGCTAAACGCGGTGCTGGGCGTTGTACAGGAGGGAAAGGCGGAACGTGCAATCGAGGCGCTGCAGAAAATGTCTGCTCCTTATTCCAAGGTACGGCGAAACGGAACTGTGGAGAAAATCCAATCGGAGGATATCGTCGTCGGTGATATTATTCTTTTGGAAGCGGGAGACAGCGTTCCCGCAGATATGCGGATTCTGGAGGCGGCTAGTCTGAAAATCGAGGAAGCGGCGCTCACCGGCGAATCCGTTCCTGCCGATAAAACTGCAGAGGTCTTATCCCCAGCGGAACAGGATGTTCCTTTGGCAGATCGCACGAATATGGCTTATATGGGAACCAGCGTGGTGTATGGCAGGTGTGAGGGAGTCGTTACCGCTGCAGGTATGGACACAGAAATGGGAAAGATTGCCGGGATCCTTTCCGATACGGATACGGAAAAAACGCCTCTGCAGCAGAAGCTGGCGGGGCTTTCTAAAGTTCTTAGCATCGGCGTTCTTGGAATTTGTGTGGTAATATTTATTATTAACGTGCTCCGGAGCGGCGGTTTTACCGGACCGAATGTATTGGAATCCTTACTCACTGCTATCAGTCTGGCTGTGGCAGCGATTCCTGAAGGGCTTGTAGTTGTGGTAACTGTGCTGTTATCTATCGGAGTGACGAAAATGAGCGGAAAAAATGCCATTATTCGCCGGTTGACTGCAGTAGAAACATTGGGATGCACCCAAATTGTGTGCTCCGACAAGACAGGCACGCTTACTCAGAATAAAATGACTGTAGTAGCGCACTATGGCGAAGAGGCGGCGCTGCAGACGGCGATGTATCTTTGCAACGATGCACAGGGTGAGAAAGCGGACCAGATGGTAGGGGATCCCACAGAAACGGCGCTGCGAGTGTTTGCCATAGAAGGTGGATATCACACGGATATTCCCCGCGCTGCGGAAGCCCCCTTTGACTCACAGCGGAAGATGATGTCTACCATTCATGCGATGGAGGGGCACTTTGTTCAATATACAAAGGGCGCGCCCGACGAAGTACTGGCCCGGTGTACCAGCGTAATGGAAAACGGAATTGCTGTGCCGTTGACCCAGGAAGGGCGGCAGAAAATCCTTACGCAAAACAGCGAAATGGCAGGCCGTGCCCTGCGAGTGCTAAGTGCTGCCTGTAAAATATACGATACACTGCCGGCGAATACGGAGCCACAGCATCTTGAGACCGAACTGACTTTTATCGGACTGTGCGGCATGATAGACCCCGTTCGTCCTGAAGTAAAAAAGGCTATTACAGCTTGTGGAGGAGCTGGTATCCGGCCCATTATGATTACCGGAGACCATAAGGACACCGCTGTTGCTATCGCAAAGGAACTAGGCATTTTGCAGGAGGCGTCTCAAGCAGTAACCGGCGCCGAACTATCCGCAATGGATGACGCAGAGCTGGAACGGCGCATTGGAGATATCGCAGTATACGCCAGAGTTCAGCCGGAGCATAAGGTACGTATTGTGAACGCTTGGAAAAAGCGGGGCAAAATTACCGCAATGACTGGCGACGGCGTCAACGACGCGCCAGCGCTGAAGTCGGCAGATATCGGCGTGGGTATGGGTATTACCGGTACCGATGTTACAAAAAATGTTGCGGATATGGTGTTGGCAGATGACAACTTTGCCACAATTGTATATGCTGTGGAAGAGGGGCGTCGAATTTATGAAAACATTCGCAAGGCGATTCAGTTTCTGCTTGCGTCCAATCTGTCCGAGGTAGTGTCTATTTTTATCGCTACTCTGGCGGGGCTTCGTTTGTTTGCGCCTGTACAGATTTTGTGGATTAACCTAATCACCGATACATTTCCGGCAATGGCGCTGGGGATGGAACAGGCGGAAGCGGATGCAATGCAAAAGCCGCCTAGAAATGCTCGGGAAACAATGTTTTCCGGTGGGCTGGGAATTGATGTGGTTTTGCAGGGCGTGGCCATCGCCGCACTAACCTTGTGGTCGTTTTTTATTGGAAACACCCAGTCTCATGTGACTGGTATGACAATGGCTTTTCTCACTTTATCCATGTGTGAGATTTTCCATTCGATTAATATGCGCAGTAGAGACAAATCGCTGCTGCAAGTGCGCGGACACAATAAGCTGCTCACCGGCGCTATGATTCTAAGCTTTGTACTCACAGCAGGTGTGATCTATATGCCTGGTTTGAATACGGCGTTTTCTCTGGTGGCGCTGTCCGCCGCTGAATTTTTTGCCGCGCTGGGCATTGCACTGGCGATTATTCCTATTGTGGAAATTACAAAATATATGAAACGGCATTTGAAAAAGTAAGATTCTGTCATAACAGATGACGAAAGAAGCAGGATGTAGAATACTGCCTCCCCCCCTATTCTGACGAGGGAACTTACAAAGATTGGACATAGGGCAGGTGACATACTGCGGGGGAAGTTATTACACATGCTATATTCGTTGTCTGTGGTGCAGATATTTTAATCATACAATACAATTTTTTATGGAGGAAAAATTCAATTATGGAAGACGGCAGTCCATGGATTGCTATACTCATTACAATCGTACTGGTAGCGATTAACGGCATGCTTGCATCGGCGGAAATCGCCATGATGGGATTATCCGCTACAAAGCTGCAAGCGGCAGCTCAGGCAGGGGACAAAAAAGCGCGTCTGCTGCTCACGATGAAGGAACGTCCAAGCGACTTTTTATCTACTATTCAAATCGGCATTACCCTTGCAGGGCTTTTGTCCGGCGCCTTTGCGGCAGATTCCCTGGCTGCGCCTATTACAGCTTTTGCGGCAGAGATGGGTGCAAGGGGGACCGTACTGACTGTAATTGGCGGCGTGAGCACGTTTTTAATCACATTGCTGATGACCTTCTTTATGCTGGTGTTCGGGGAATTAGTGCCAAAGCGTATAGCTATGGTACGCCCTGAAAAAACCGCGAGAGGAATCGCCTCTCTTATTCATATCCTTTCCAAGGTAACCCGTCCGCTGGTGTGGTTGCTTTCTATCACCACAAACGGTGTGCTTCGATTGCTACGTGTAGAACAGGGAGAAGAAGGCGAACGTGTTACGGAAGAAGACATTCTGCTTATGATGCGCGAAGGGCAGGCCCAGGGTGAGATCGAAGAACAGGAAGTGGAACTGCTTTCAAATGTATTTGCTTTTACCGATTTGGACGCAGAGCGCGTTATGACGCATCGTACGGAAATTGAGAACATAGAAATATCCGCCGTGGTTGGAGAACTGATTGAAAGAATGGCTGAGACCGGCCATACGAAATTCCCTGTAACTAAAGAGGATATTGACGAGATTGTAGGTGTGGTGTACATGAAGGATATCTTCCCCCTGTACAGCAGAGACGGTTCCATTGCAGAGAAGCCCGTTTCCGAATATATGCGTCCCCCATACTTTGTTTTTGAGAAAAAACCGGTGGATGAAATTTTTGCCGACATGAAAAATTCAGGAGAACAGCTTGCCGTAGTGGTTGACGATTACGGCGGCACCTGTGGAATCATTACAATTATGGATATAATCCAGGAAATCGTTGGTACGGTAGAAAAAGAAGAAACGGTTTGCAAAAATGAGGACGGTTCTTGGACAGCCGACGGACAAACGCAGTTTGCGTTGCTGTGCGATTGTCTGGGGGTGCCGACACCGGAGGAAGACTACGATACGCTGGGAGGGTTTATACTGGACAGTCTTGGCTATGTTCCCTCCCGAGACCAGACGCCGGAGATCCTTTATCAGGGATACCGTTTCCGAATTACGCAAATGGATGGGGCGCTTCCCCGGTCTGTGCAGATTTGGCGGCAGTCGGAATCTGTGGTGGCAGAGCAATAACACATGTCCCGCTCCAAACAAATGGAGCGGGACTGCTTTTTGGGAAATAAGAGAAACAGACAGAAAATGTAAAGAAAGGCATAGTCAAAAATATGAAAATCGGACTTCTGCTGGAAGGCGGCGCTATGCGTGGCTTATACACCGCTGGTATTTTGGATGTATTTATGGAAGAAGGTATACGTGCAGACACGGTGATGGGCGTATCTGCCGGGGCATTGTTTGGCATGAACTATAAGTCGGGGCAAGCTGGGCGAGTGCTTCGCTATAATTTGCAGTATGCCGGAGACAGACACTACATGGGCCTGTATTCCCTCCTTACCACGGGAAATATTATGAACCGAGACTTTTGCTTTAACAAAATTGTAAACCAACTGGATCCGGTGGACTTTGCGGCGTTTCGAGAAAATTCAATGGCGTTTTATGCCGTAGTCACCAATATGGAGACTGGACAAGCGGAGTATATACCGATAGATGATTTACAAAAAGAAGAACAACTGGAATATCTGCGGGCGTCCGGGTCCATGCCTTTTGTCTCCCGGCCTGTTCCGGTAGGAAACAAAAAGTATTTGGATGGCGGCATTGCGGACAGCATTCCCATTTCAAAAATGTTGGACATGGGATTCGATAAAATTATAACGGTGCTCACAAGACCTGTAGAATATCGAAAGAAAGAGAGGGGGAGACGACTGCCGGAGATATATTACAGAAGCTATCCCCATCTGGCCCATGCAATTTATGCGAGATATAAAGACTACAACGCTTCGATGGAGCTTGTGGCAGCTCTAGAGAAGGACGGAAAAATATTTGTGCTGCGGCCTTCTAAGATGGTACCCATTCGCCGGATTGAAAAGGACAAAGCAAAAATACAGGAAATGTATGATTTGGGAAGGGGAGACGCATTGGCGAAACTGGCGTCTTTGCGGGACTTCCTATCTAATTGAATTGTATAATTAAAACAGAGCATGCCGAATGGACGGCACGCTCTGTTTTGTTTATCGTTATCTTTCTCCACAAAGGCGTTCTGTGATAAATTTATAAAACATATCAATATATCGCCAATAAACGGCGCAGTGGCAAAGCCTGCCTGCCTTCGCATCGATGTTGGTATACCCTCCGTCGTCAATGGTGAGATACAAGTCCTCGGTAATCAGATTATAGTCTCCCATTTCTGCCATGTAAACAGCGGCCAAATCGTACAGAGCGGTACTGTGCGTTTTATAATACGTGCAATTATTTTCTTCCATCCAGCAGTCAAAGTTTTCCAGAATGGTTTCTACAATGGGATTAGAGGCGCGGGCGGCCAGCAGCTTTTGGTAATTGTCGTCTCCAATTACAAGATGAGCGGTCACGTCCAGCGGTACTGCGGTAATTTTCCAGGGCGCGGCCAAAACCTGCCTCGCTGCCGGAATATTGGCCCGGATATTGTAGTCGGAGTCTTTATGTATATCGTCTAAACTGTGCCCCTGGTAAATACTGCCCATGGTGGCGATGATCTCGCATTTTTCGGCGATGCGGGGTTCTCTTTCCAGCGCTGCAGCAATATTGGTCATAGGGCCTTCTGCGATTATGGTAACAGGTTCGCTGCTTTGCATAATAGTATCTACAATCGCTTGCACCCCATCTGCATAGACGGTTCCAGGATAATTCCCCAGCGTGTAGTCTCCAAGCCAAGGGCGAAGGTTGTAAATCTTGTCGGAGGTTCGCAGTCCGATTCCAACGGGAACATCTGTACGCCCGCTTTGCTCTAAAAATTTTGCCATGACCGCTGCTCTATGGGTGGTATCATCTAGGCAGGAAACTACCAGTTTGATATCCAACACTGGTGAAGCCAGCGCAAGCCCCAATGCCCAGGAATCATCTATATCTCCGGCGATATCGGTATCCAAAATAATGCTTTTTCCCATTGGATATACTCCTTTTGCAATCTGTGACGGCGTATCCGCCATTATAACGAGAAATAGTATACGGTTATATAGGTAAAAAGTCAAGAGAAAAACAAAGCGTCAGAGAAAGAAAATCCAAAGTTCCTGTATGAGGCCGGGAGCCTTGCAGCAATCTCCCCACATGGGGCGAATCGCCCACGTCTCTCCCATTTTTTATAAAAATTTATTTTCCCGCTTTTATTACCTTTGTGCCGCCGTCCCAGATAAGTTTTACCGTCACCGGCTCCGTAGATTCAATTGTTACCTGCGGCTCCTCGTTTTTGCTGCCCCGTTCTTCACACAGCAGTGTCAGCGTTGCACTTTTTCCAAAGGGATATCTCTCAACGCCGTGTCGTTCCAGCAAGTTGATGTGCCAGAAAATCGTGTTTTTTTCCGCATCTGGTTTAATACCTATCACATGCTCCAACAAGACGGCGATAGGCACAAGTCCTGTCCAGCCCACAAAATCACCTTTGGCCGGATTTCCCGGTCTGGCCTTTCCGTCTTCTCCCGGGAAAGGCGCATAGTTTTCAAAGACTGTGCCGGTCTTTTTATATACCTGCACCACATTTTCCAAGTGATTCATGGCTATTTCATGAGACAGAGCAAACTTGCCGTATTTGTCCAAACCGCCCAATACCATATAGTTAGTAGGCGCCCAGATACCGCCGTTCCAGTATCCGCCGTCTTTACCAAACCATGGATGGTCTGCCGACAGAGCAGGAATCCGGTGAGGACATTTAAATTCCTTTTCATTCTCCAAGTGTGCCACAAACCGTTCTACCCGCTCTGCCGGCACAGCCTCGGCCATCAGCGCCCAGTATGCGCCGATGTGCTTCACCATGTTCAGTTCCCCGTTTTTCCACAAATCATAGTAGAAAGCAGTTTCTTCATCCCATAGCTTTGTATTGATTACCTGCTCCAAGTTGTCCCGTTCCTTACGCAGATGGGAAATCTCCTCTTCTCGGCCCAGCAGACGGGCCATTTCCATCAGAATATTGCAGTTCATCAATTCCTGGAGACATGCGTCATTCCAGACCATATGTCCGTGAGAGAACATAATCACATATCCGGGTTGCTGCCGGGGCAGATTGTCCATGCCGCAGCCCCACCCGCTGGACCAATACGTACCATCGGGCCAGGTATGATTCAGGCGCAGCCATTCGTGATATGCCATCAGCGGCGGAAACACCTTTGCAAGCCGCTTCATGTCCCCGAAGTTTTTGAAATATTCCCATTCGCACCAGGGCATAATATCGGGCCCGGTGGCAGCGGGATCAAACCGGGTAAACCGGTCTTCTCCGTTCTCCTCAATGATTTCTCGGCAAATAAAGCCATCTTTATGCTGGAGCGCATAAAAGTTATCTAGGGTGCCCTGAAAATCGAAGCTTCTGCTGCCATATTTACCGAACATAAGGATAAAAGAAGAATCCCACATAAAAAGGCAGCCATTGAAGGCAGTGTCAATAAAATTGGAGACAAAACCGGATCCGGGCTGGGGTTGGCCTAAGTTTCCAAAAGCCAGTTCCCATGCCTTCCAATAGCAGGAAATAGCATCTGCATGCCCCTGCCAAACAGGACTTGGCAGGCGGTTACGTTCCTGCTCAAAGGTAGGCAAGGGTGTATTTTCCACTTTTTTGCCAATAAACACATTTTCTGCAGCGTGGGGGTTTTGCACTAAGGATATTTCACAATTTTGTTTAAAACTCATAGAAGGATTCCTTTCCGGTGAATCTTTGTGGATATTTTATCATACCCAGCCCCCTGTGTCTACGCTTTTTTTGAAAAATACAAAGCTCTTGCCGGGGCTTTAGGGGCACATCCTAGAAAACGGGAATATACTGAAAGAAAAAGAAAGATAGGGTGTATTATGTTTTTTCATACATATCAAAATCCGGAAATCATAGCCCGGCTCCGTGGTCGTGCAGACGCGGCAGCAAAAGTGTTGGGTAGCAGAGAATATCGGGCAATTCGGGGCATGGTAAGCTTTTACCAACTTTCAAACCAGGTGCTTGTGCAGGCAAATTTTGTGGGGCTGCCGGATGAGATTCGACAATCCCAAAACGGAAGGGCCTGCGGCGGCAGCGTTTTAGGTTTACATATACATACAGGGGGCAGCTGCACAGGAAACGATACGGATCCCTTCGCTGATGCAGGCTCCCATTATGACAACACATTGATAGCTGGGACCGGGGGATGCCCACACCCGTATCATGCGGGGGATCTGCCGCCGTTGTTTGTCAACAACGGCAGTGCGTTTATGATTGTAGCCACCAATCGGTTTACTGTAGAGGAAGTTTTGGGCCGCACGGTAATCGTTCACGCCCATGTGGACGATTTTCACAGCCAGCCGGCAGGAGACGCAGGGGGAAGGATTGCCTGCGGTGTGATTCGAGGCTAAGGGGGTATTTATCCATTTATGCGTCTTATGCGTCGCATCGCATCCCAAACGATTTTATCCGGATCGTTTTCATTCACGACAACAATTTTTCGAGCTGGGTCAAACCCGATGATTTCGCCGTCCTCTCCAAAGAGAGGACGGTCGTGTACTTCCATTTTGCAGGCATTGGGGCAGATAAGCAGCCCTTCGGCACAAAGATCCCAAAGCCCCTGGGCCCATGTGATTTCCCGAAAACGTTTACGCAGCCAAATGCTCAACGGATCGTTTGCACTGAACATGGCGTCGATTTCATTATCTGTTCTTCGGAATGGCCCCACCACTTTTCCGGCACAGACCAGCACCAAATTTTCAGCAAGGGAAAACAACAGTCTTCCCCCCTCTATGTCGTTGTGATAATTGTATTCTCCCGTATTTCTGTTTCCTTCCAGATCATCCAATGCCAGCCATACTACTATCAGCCGCTCCCGAATTTCCGGATATAAGGAAAGGGCGCTGGCGACATTGGTGCAGCAGCCAGTGATCACCACATATACAGGCTCCTGGGTAGAAAGTACGGCCCGGCGGATATTTTCGGCAGCGGGGCTTTTCAGAGGCGCGCCGACACGCGTGATGAAGTCAGGTGATCCGGTGAAAGCAGGTACCTTATCCGAAAGCCCTGCTGCAGCAATAATTGCTTCACATTCCAGTTTCCCCGCGGCGGCCATATCGGCAGAATCGTCGTTGAAGGGAGCGGAGTTTACGGCCAGCACTTCCACACGGTCCTGAGCGCGCAGTGCATAGGCCAGAGCAAACTGGTCATCCCCGTCTGCGCCGGCGTCACAGTCAACAATAAGTCTTTTTATTTTGGGGCTTTTTATGTGGTCGACGATTTCTTCTGGCAGCATAGGATTATCCTCCATATGATGATTGACAAAGTATAACAGATGGGGTAAACTTGTATTATGTAATTTTTTGCGAGAATGGAGAGAAGCATATGTTGTTTTCCGGGATTTTGACGCAGCTTGGAATAAATCAGGGTCCCGTGGCACTTACTGGGCATCTTCATCCGGATTATGACAGCGCCGCGTCTTGTTTGTTGATGCGGCATTTTTTGCATCGGCTGGGGATAGATGCGCAAATCTGCCTGTATGGCCAGATGGACGTCCACGGCGCTGCCCTGCTGGAAAAGTATGGCTGGAATCCGGCGTCGCTATTTTCTCCCCTTCCAGAGGACGCTTTGCTGATTCTATGCGACTGCCACACTACCAAGCTGCCTGGCAGAGTAATCGCCTGCGCCGACCACCATCCTACAATGGAGGTGCCGCATATTCCCGTATACCAAAACAGACCGGCAAGCTCTGCCGGCCGCGTGATCTATGAGGCGGCAGTGGCCCATGGTCTTGCGCCGGACAGACAGGCGGATTTTCTCGCCCTGTCCTCTATTTATATGGATACACTTTCCTGCAGCAGTTCTAAATTTCAAGAGAGGGACAAGCCATGGATTCGGGAAATCGCCGCACGGCGGAATTTTGATTTGCCCGCTCTCCAGCGGGAGGGACTGTGTCTTACAGATTTGTCTCAAAGTTTGGAAAAACTTTGCCAAAATGGGTTTCGAGACTATACTTTTGGAAAATATCGTGTCGCTTCCAGCTATCTTCAGATGGAGGCGGATGCGCCGTCTCTGGTTCAGGATCTGCTCCGCCGCTGCGCGGCAGCTTGCGAGACACAGGGATATGATATCTGGATTTTTCTTTGCTATATTCCTCTGAAAAAGACTACAGACGTATACCGATATGATCGGTATATAAAAAAGTGGACACGGGAACACCACGCCGCGCTTCTCTCCCGAGGAAACAATGTGATTCCCACCCTGGAGCGCTCTCTATTGGAATAGTATTATTATATCGGTTTTGGTGGGAATGTCAATGATAACAGGCACGCAATTTACTCGTAACAGATAGAGAATGGAGTAATATAAACATGATAGCAATAGCAGCAATACTTTTTTATGGAATCGCAGGAACTGCCGCTGTGATTCTGTCCCATACCCAGCCAATTCGAAAACGGTATCTTGCTATGGGATATTTTTTTCTGGCTGCCGCTGCCGCCGGTTTTTTGGGTGCAGGGCTTCCTTCCCTTTTATACTTAAAAAAAATGCAGACGAACGGTGAAGTGGACACGCTGTATCAGCTCATATTCTTCGCTGTTTTGTCTGCTGTATTCCTTTGCCTTTTTGTGGTAATAGCCTCTATCGTGTCTGACCGCAGTCGCCTGATCCGGCCAATTGCTGTTCTTACGCCCTTCTTATGGGCAATTTTTCTGTATTTAGGCGTTTGGAGCTGCACGGTCTTTGTAAGGGACAGCAGGCCGCTCCTGATTCTTGGAGTATTTCTTTGCGCTCCTCTGCTGTTTTGCCCTGCCGCTGCTTTCCTGCGGGCTGCTGCTATTTTAAAACGTCCCGGTGTTCTGGAAAAAATTCTTTTCATGCAGACGCAAAAGGAAGAGAAGAAGGCGGCGGGAAAGGCTCGGCGTATGCAAAAGAAGCGGCTGCGTTCTCCCGGGAAAGGGCGGGATACAAAATAGGCCAGCCCTTGACACGATTCGCCTGCAACGGTATAATATTAGATGAAGTTCGGTGTAAATATTCACTGCCTAAAGAAAGGAATTTACATACATGAAAAAAATTATGCTTGGCAATGAGGCAGTCGCAAGAGGACTGTATGAAGCCGGCGTGCGTTTTGTTTCCAGTTATCCTGGAACACCCAGTACGGAAATATCCGAATTCGCTGCAAAATATGACGAGGTGTATGCGGAATGGGCGCCTAATGAGAAGGTGGCACTGGAAGCTGCTATCGGCGCGAGCTTTGGTGGTGGCCGTGCGTTTTCCGCTATGAAGCATGTGGGCCTTAACGTAGCGGCAGATCCTCTGTTTATTACGGCGTATACTGGCGTAGGCGGCGGTCTTGTCATCGGCGTTGCGGACGATCCGGGCATGCATTCATCTCAAAACGAGCAGGACAGCCGGCATTATGCAATCGGTGCAAAGCTGCCTATGATTGAGCCTGCCAACTCTGCGGAATGTAAGGAATTTACAAAATTGGCTTATACATTGTCCGAGCAGTTTGATACGCCCTTTATCCTGCGGCTTACCACGCGCGTGTCCCACTCCGGCAGTGCAGTGAACTTGGAAGAACGTCAGGAACATCCCATCAAGGAATATGTTAAGGATCCTGCAAAGCATGTGATGATGCCTGGAAATGCCAAACGCCGTCATCCCGTAGTGGAGCAGCGTCTGGCAGAACTTGCCGATTATGCATACACTAGCCCCCTGAACCGGGTAGAGATGGGCAGCACTGCTGTGGGTGTAATTACAGCGGGCAATTGCTACAACTATGCAAAAGAAGTGTATGGGGCAGGCGCCTCTTATTTGAAGCTGGGCTTGATTCATCCTCTGTCGGAAAAACAGATTCGGGAATTTGCAGCCTCTGTAGATTCTGTGGTGGTAATAGAGGAGTTGGACGGGGTGATCGAGTCATTCTGTCGTTCCTTGGGTATCCAGGTTACCGGCAAAGACGTACTTCCCTTATGCGGTGAATATTCGCAGGAGCTGCTTCGGGAAAAACTTCTGGGCGAGGAACCCTGCACCGTTTCGGTAGCAGACGAGATTCCTGTGCGCCCGCCGGTGCTTTGTCCGGGATGCCCTCACCGGGGTGTATTCTACACCTTAAAGAAAATGGGACTGATGGTGTCGGGAGATATCGGCTGCTACACCCTTGGAGCAGTGGCGCCTCTAGGCGCTATGGACACTACCCTTTGCATGGGCGCGTCTATTTCCGCTCTTCATGGCTTCAACAAGGTACAGGGAGCCGAGGCAAAGTCTGTGGCTGTGATTGGCGACTCTACCTTTATGCATTCCGGTATGACCGGCCTTGTAAATATTATTTATAACGGCGGCGCCTCTACTGTGGTGATTTTGGACAACAGGATCACCGGTATGACTGGGCACCAGCAAAATCCCCTTACTGGGCTGACACTGAAAAATCAGCCTGCTCCCTACATTTGCTTGGAGGATATTTGTGCGGGTCTGGGTGTAGACAGGGCGCACATCCGTGTAGTGGATCCTGCCAAGCTTTCCGAGCTTGAGAAAGTTTTGAAAGAAGAACTGGCTGCAGAAGTTCCGTCTGTGGTGATCTGCCGGCGTCCCTGCGCGCTTTTGAAGGGTGTGGAGAAAAAGCCCGCCCTGCGTGTGGATAGAGAAAAATGCCGAGGCTGTAAGTCATGTATGAAGATCGGCTGCCCCTGCATTTCTATGGAAGCAGGAGAAGATGGCATAAAGGCTAAAGTAGACGAAACCATGTGTGTCGGCTGCGGCTTGTGCGAAGAGATGTGCCCCTTCGATGCATTTACATCAACGGGAGCGTAAGGAGAAGGGAATCATGATTACAAAGAATATAATGATCGTCGGCGTGGGCGGACAAGGTTCTCTGCTGGCTAGTAGAATTCTAGGTGCTGCTGCCACAGCAGGCGGATATGAAGTGAAAATTTCTGAAGTGCACGGTATGAGCCAGAGAGGCGGCTCCGTAGTGACCTATGTGCGTTACGGGAAGGAAGTAAGCTCTCCTGTGATTTGCCAGGGTGAGGCAGATGTGATTTTGTCTTTCGAACTGCTGGAAGCAGCCAGATGGCTGCCCTTCTTGCGGCCCGGGGGCACATTGATCACTGCAACCCAGGAGATTAATCCCATGCCGGTAATTATCGGTGCGGCAGAGTACCCTGCTGGCCTAGCTAAGAAAATTGACGAGCTTGGCGTAAATATTATTGCGGAAGATGCGGCAGCCATTGCACAGTCGGCCGGAAACGGCAAAGCTGCTAATGTAGCGCTTATCGGACTTGGCGCCCATGTACTTGGATTTGACACTGCTGTGCTTCGGGGGGCAGTGGAGGAATGTGTTCCGGCAAAAGCGAAAGAGATAAACTTGCGGGCTTTTGATATGGCCGCAAGCCATCAAAGGGCGCAGTAATGGTGGATCTGCTGGCGTTGCAAAAGCATTTTATCCTGACGCATCTGCGGCCGGGAGATACTGCTTGTGATTTTACTATGGGAAACGGACACGATACGGCATTTTTATCGAAAACAGTAGGAGAGGGCGGCCATGTGGCGGCATTTGACATCCAGCCGGCTGCTCTGGAAAGCACTGCCCGCCGTCTGCGGGAGGAATGCTGTCCGAATAATTGGCGGCTTTATTGCCGGTCCCACCATTTGGCTGGGGAGGTTGTTCCCGGTCCCATTCGTGCGGGGATGTTCAATCTTGGATATATGCCGGGCAGCGGCAATAAGGCGCTGACTACTATGCGCGAAACTACACTGCCAGCAGTGGAAGGCGCACTGTCCATGCTGGGGAGGGACAGCATCCTGCTGGTGGCGGTATATCCGGGCCATCCGGAAGGGGCGGCGGAAGGAGAAGCGCTCCAAACGTATTTTTCCACACTCAGTCGGTACAAGCTGAGTATCGGAAAGTTTCAAATGCTCAATTCTCCTACATCACCGTATTTTATGATTGCAGAAACAAAATAAACCTTTGTGAGGGGGCGAGGCTGTGAACAATAAAACATATGGCTCACGCCCTGTCTCACGAGGCTATGTAAACACGGACGGAACGGTGAATCGGCCAAGAAAGCAGGGGATGCCTCCTCCAGGAGCGAGTGTGCCCCGACATAAGGCGCGAACAGCAGGGGCCTCCCCTGTACCGCCTCCGTCCAGGCGTCCGGCTGCCGCGCCGCCGCGAAAAACGGGCGCCGCTCCACCAACACGCCCGCCGCTCCAGGCAGGGAAAGCACCCGCACGTCCGTATGGAAATAGGTCTACTCCTCCGCGGCCAGGAGCAGGACAAAGAAGGCCCGTTCAGGGGCAGCGTCCAATACAAACAGGCGGTCCGCGCGGCCCCCGCCCGGCAGGTACTTCCAGCGTCGGCAGGCCCGGATGGATTTATCCAGAACGTGGGGGCAGAGGCGCCCCAAACAGAGCAGAACTTGACCGGTACTACCGACAGCGCCGGCAGGCGGAGATGCAGAGAGCCAGACAGCGGCAGGAGGCGGCGCGCCGCGAAGCGCTGCGTCAAAAGAAACTGCGGCGAAAAAAACTTGCCGCACAGGTGCGGGGAATCTTGCTGCGCTTTGCCATTGTATTTTTTCTGGTTTGTGGAATTTCAGCGGGGGCTTATTTTTCTCTGTTCTATGGAGACAGTGGAGAAAAGCCTGGTGCTGTTACGTACAGTATGGGTAAAGATGAATCTTTTGAGGCGGACGGCGCCACTGCTTATTATAACGGCATTTTATATGTAGACTTTACCCGGCTGGCCGCACTGTTGGACATGCCTATGGCCGGAAGCATTCATTATATGCGCTTTATTATCTTATCTGATGAAAGCAGCGACAGTGCAGGCGATGGAACAGAGGAAATCGTTTTGTTCACAGTGGGGTCTTTTACTGCAAATATTAACGGCGTCAATGTGAATATGGCCGGGCCTTGCCGTTTGGCGGACACGGCGATATGGGTGCCCCTATCCTTTGTGGAACATTATATGGCAGGCGTTACCGTAGAGCATAAAAAAGCAGATGAAATTTCTCTTTTCCGCACGCCTGTGGAAGAGGGCAAGGAGACATTGGAACCCCTTTCCTTTCGGGTTAAGGCACAGGCGCCTATTGCTCCGGTGGTATATGATCCGAATGCAGAAGGATGATACAGCAGTGAGTAGCATGAAAAATATTATTTTGATTGGGATGCCCGGTTGCGGTAAGAGTACGGCAGGCGTTTTGCTAGCCAAAACCTTAGGATATAGTTTTTTAGATACGGATTTGCTGCTGCAGCAGCGGGCGGGGAAAAAATTATATGAGATAATCCGAGACGACGGTATGGATGCATTTTTGCAGTTGGAAAACGATACGGTAGCAGCTTTAGAAGACGTAGACAGAATGGTAATTGCTACCGGCGGCAGCGTGGTGCTGGGAGAGGCTGCTATGGAACGGCTTGACAAAATGGGGCAAATTGTATATTTGCAGCTGCCACTTTCCCAAATACAGCAGCGGATATCCAATATCAAAACACGTGGAATCGCTATGAGTCCCGGAGAGAATCTCGGGGATGTATACGGCCGCCGTGTCCCCCTGTATGAACAATACGCGGACATCACCGTATCCGCGGCGTTTTCTTTGGAAAAAACCGTGGAGGACATTGTTCACAGCGTAATGTGAAAAAAGAAGGCCATAGGCCTTCTTTTTTATTGGCAACTTTTATTATTATTCTTTTTCTCCATGATTTTCTATGCGCAACTTCAGCTCCTGCATTTTTTCGTCTGTTTTAGCGATAGTGTCCGCACATTCCTTCAGTTCCTTAACAATATCCTGTACACCTTGCGATTCGTTTTTATACCGAATCTGATGTTCCAGACTTGCCCAGAAATTCATGGCCACTGTTCGGATCTGTATTTCCACCCGAATGTTTTCCTTTTTCATGGAGAAGAAAACAGGAATTTCTACTACCAGATGAAGGCTGCGATATCCGCTTTCCTTGGGGCTTCGGATATAGTCCTTTCGCGCAATTAAATGTACATCGTCCTGTTGAATCAACATTTTTTCTACAGCGTAAATATCTTTTATAAAGGGACAGATTACCCGAATGCCTGCTACATCGTTCAAATGGCGGGCAATCGCTTCTACCGTTACCGGTTGGTTTTGACGTTTCAGCTTTTCTGCAATACTATAGGGCCGTTTAATGCGGGACTGTATAGTTTCAATAGGATTTTGCTTAGTAGAGCCAGACAATTCGTCGTTGAGAATTTCCAGCTTTGTAGTAATTTCCCGAATGGCGCAGCGATATTTTGTCATCAGCGCTTCAAATTGGAACAGTCTGTCCAGCAATTCATCTGGAATTTCTTCTTTTTCATCTCCACCAAAAAAATCTTTTAGTGTTTCTCGTTGCCGGCTCACACGATTATCATATATTGTAGCCATTTCTTCTTCCTGTTAATTCTCATTGAGATTGTATTTCCTGCAGCGCTTTTTTATCGTCCAGCTGTCTTAGGGCTTTTTTGAATTGGAACGTAAAGAGGACGGAGGTAAACGCCACTGCCAAGAAATCGGCGACAGGTTCCGCTGCATATACCGCCCAGGTTTTGTCTATGGACAGAATGTGAGGCAAAATGTAGATCAACGGGATCAGCAGAACAAATTTCCGCATCACGGCTACGATAATAGACGCTTTAGCATATCCAATAGAGGTAAAGGTCATCTGGCAAGACATTTGGATACCAAACAGCAGCAGACATGCTATGTAAATGCGCAGTGCCGTTTTTGTAAAGGCGATTAGCTGGACATCGGAGGTGAACATAGCGGCAAAGCCTCCTGGAAACAGCATGACAAGCAGCCATAAAAGCGTGGCATAACACATATCTGCCCGCAGCAGCAACCAAAACGCTGACTTTACCCGTTCTCCGTTGCCGGCTCCGTAGTTGTAGCTGATAATGGGTTGCGCACCCTGACCCAATCCCTGCAGGGGGAGCATCGCAAACTGCATCACGCTGGTGAGAATCGTCATGGCACCTACCGCAATATCTCCGCCATAGTGAAGGAGGGAGGAATTGAAGCAAACGGATATAACGCTTTCGCTTGCCTGCATAACAAATACGGCTGAACCCAAGGCAAAAGCAGGCAAGACCATTTTTGCCTGCAAATGAAAATGTTCCTTTTTTATTCGCAGATGGGTCTTTTTTCCAAACAAAAATGCCAACACCCATATGCAGGATACTGCTTGGGAAAGGATAGTGGCCAAGGCTGCGCCCTGCACACCCATATTTAGTCCGAAAATTAAAATTGGATCCAATACAATATTTACCACTGCGCCAATCAGTACGGACAGCATACCGGTTTTAGCAAACCCTTGTGCGGTAATAAAAGCGTTCATTCCCAGCGTCAGCTGCACAAAAATTGTTCCAAGGGAATAGATTTGCATGTATTCTACACTGTATCGAATCGTATTTTCACTTGCACCAAAGGCAGACAGCAGATCCTGATTCCAAATGAGCAGGGCGCCTGTCAGCAGCAGAGAAATCAGGATTTGAACGATAAAGCAGTTTCCGAGGGTTTTTTCCGCAGAGTCAGGATCCTTCTTTCCCATAAAAATAGAAGCGCGTGGAGCACCGCCGTATCCGGCGAAAGCGGAGAACGCGGTTACAATCATAATCAGCGGCATACAAACGCCCACACCAGTCAGCGCCAGAGACCCTACGTCGGCGATATGCCCAATGTAGATCCGGTCCACGATATTGTAAAGCATATTGATAAGTTGGGCGGCCACTGTAGGAAGGGCAAGCTTTAGCAACAGCTTGCCAACAGGTTCCGTCGCCAAAAAGTTTTTGTCGGATTTCATGTTGTATTTCCTTTGGCATACTATATTTCTACTAAATATTTTACCTTAAATTGTATTCTTGTCAAGGATTGCGTCGATTCCTTAACGGTTTGTTTACAGTATAAGAAAGAGAAAAGCGGAGTGCCCGATAGGGCCTCCGCCAATGTTTTCGTGTCGTATAGCACAAGTTATCTGATGCCGTATTTTTCAATAATATAATCCATATCCTTATCCCCTCTTCCGGAGAGGTTGATCAGAATGGAGCCATTGTTCATCTGCTTAGCTAGCTTTATACCGTAGGCAACGGCGTGGGAACTTTCGATAGCTGGGATAATACCTTCCATTCTGGAAAGCTCAAAAAACGCGTCGATGGTTTCATCGTCGGATATAACATCATACTTGACTCTGCCCAGGTCATGCAGAAACGCGTGTTCAGGGCCAGATGAAGGATAATCCAGGCCGCTGGCTACCGAATAAACCGGAGCAGGACCTCCGTCCGCATCCTTGAGCATAATGCTATTAAAGCCATGCATGATGCCTTCTGATCCGTATGCAAGGCTTGCAGCGTGATCCCCAAGGGCGGGGCCCCTTCCCAAAGGTTCAACGCCGTAGATATCTACAGGATCATTGAGAAATCCGGAGAAAATGCCCATTGCATTGGAGCCGCCGCCCACACAGGCGACAACGGCGTCCGGCAGTTCGCCGGTCATTTCAATAAACTGTTCTCTTGCTTCAATACCCACAATGCTTTGAAAATCCCGTACCATCATAGGGAACGGGTGGGGACCGACTACAGATCCAATGCAGTAAATGGCGTCTTTATATTCTTTACAGTATGCCATAAACGCAGCGTCTACAGCCTCTTTCAGCGTTTGCAGGCCGTCGGTCACCTCAATTACATTGGCGCCGAGAATTTTCATTCTGGCTACATTGGGGGCCTGCTTTTTGATATCAACAGCGCCCATATAAATGTCACATGAAAGCCCAAAGTAGGCGGCGGCAGTGGCAAGAGCGACGCCGTGCTGCCCGGCTCCCGTCTCGGCAATCACCTTTTTCTTGCCCATATATTTGGCGAGAAGGGCTTCCCCCATACAATGGTTCAGCTTGTGTGCGCCGGTGTGGTTCAGATCCTCCCGCTTCACATAAAGCTGGACATTACCAAACTTGCCGGACAGTCTCTCCAGATAAGAGACAGGCGTGGGCCTGCCTTGAAACTCTTTGCGGATACGGCGCAGCTCGCTTATAAACTTACTGGATTTGCAGATGGTATAGTAAGCCTCCGTGATTTCATCCATGGCGGTCTGCAGTTCCTGTGGGATATAGGATCCGCCGTATTTACCGAAAAAGCCGTCCGCATTGGGATAATTTTTGAAGTAGGTATCAAAATCAATATTATTAACTTGCATTTTTAAATCCTCCGAAATAGTAAAATATTTGTTTATTTGGTTTTTAATGGGGCGATTTTGTGTGCGTGACGCCATCGTTTTGCATGTGCTGCCATAATAACCTCCATTTCGCCGCACAAAGGTGCTTGCAGCTTTGTGCCTGGCACCAAATTGAAATAAAAATCGATTGTGTTTCCTTTGAAAAAAATAGAAAAACTCCTTTACATATTTTGTCAAAGGAGTTTAAAAATAGAAAAATCCTCGACAAAATACGCTTTGTCAAGGACGAATACGGTACATTGTTTTCATGTACCACGAATCCGCGGTGCCACCTTGTATTCACGGGAACAAACCCGTGCCCTCGCAGGATACCTGCATATCCCCGGCAACTGACGTATGCCAACACGTTGCAGATACTCTGTGAAACCACATTTGACTGCACCCTCAGCGGTCCATTTGACAACTTGTTTCTTACCTGACTTCCAGCATCGCAGGCTCTCTGTTAAGGCATCATTGCCGTTATCTCCGCTTCAACGGTTTATGCTTACGATATTAATTTTATATAGTATACCACCATCGCAGGTATTTGTCAAGCGGGAAACTCTATGGTCCCTTTTAAAATAAGTGTTGCTGGATATAAACTCCGTCGATTTCACCAAATCGTCCAATAAATATACCGCTTCATACAAAAATTAAGTAGAGGTGCCTCGGCTGAA